>DATKXZ010000073.1:0-10657 GCA_035528755.1 Desulfobacteria bacterium
AAACCACAAATGAGGCGTTTATCAGGAAACTGAGAGGCGCAAGTATCCTTGGGATGTTCCTCGAGTGGAACGAAAAGGAGGTATGTTTATGAAGGGGCAAGCTCTTTGGGATAGTAGGCGAAATAATATTAGGACTCAACAGTGTTTTTTTTCGGGAAAACGAACATATATTCTCCGGAAATTTCGCATTTTCAAATCGTTTCCTAATATGTCTATCCCTGCATATGCTACCGACTTATTATTTTTATCAACAAATAATCCACTGCTATCTTTCCGATAAGATACAAATCCCCCAATTGCCTCGTGTTCATCAACCAATTCACATTCCTCTGGAAAATCCAAAAAAATTCCAATTCCCTCTGCAGGTATTTCACCTATATTCGTTACTTCAATACCGATAGGAACAAGGTCCTTTGGTGGTTTATTTGGTGCGTATAGCGAGGATATCGAAGTAAGTTTTTGAGCATATTCCGCTAATGATGTAGCGAATGCTGCTGAAAGTGGTACCGTTTCTAATACCCGTGAGCTCAGCTTTGTATTGACATACTTCGTCTTAACTATTATGGGTTGAGCTTTGATTACTTCTGTTGCATTTCCTTCGTCGTCTAACAACCGTAACTCAAGTTCAGGTCTCTTTGAGACTTCTTCTCTTGTTGCTTCGAAAAGAAGAGCAAGTTCTGATGGATCGGCCTCTCTAACAGTTGAACCCACTCGAATGAAGTGAACGTTTCCTTCCCTAGTCTTAACAGCGTGGGGGTGCTTTTTAAACCGCAGTATCTTTACAACGTAGATGTCCCCCTCAGGGGTGTTAATCACTGAGAAAGACGGAACGATAGGAGGCGCACATTTATCCCTAGCAATATTCATAATGTGTCTTTCGTGTTCTGTTTTCGCGCTCATCCCTTCTTTACTCCCATCGTCACAAATACCAATTAGTATTCTACCCCCGTTTGAATTGGCAAAAGCAACCATAAGTTTCGCAAGTTTTATTGTATCAGATAAAATATCGGATTTTTTGAAATCAACTGTTTGTCCTTCCCCGCTTTGAATAAGCTCTTCAACGAGCTCAAATTCATCCTCTTTGGTCAGTTCAATTCACCCCCGTGCGAATTATCGTCTTCATAGTTACCTCCTTATTATTTCAAACTATCAATAGAGGGTATGTACACCGTATGGCCATTGTGTGTAGGGGTATAAAATATTTATTATTTGTGATACACGCACAAGAAGCTTCTCTAGATTTTAGAATGACAGGTGCAGGTCAATTTATCACCAAATCCCATAGATTTTTTTCTTTTAACGTTTTTCTGCCGTTGGATGTGGCAGAGATTCCGAGTGGGATTGGTTCATTTTGAAACTTGGAAAGCCAATTCGTTAACAATCTCTTCCGCAATGATCCATTTCTCACCGTTCCCGTCCTTTCCCTCAATTCAACACTTTCCGTAGGATGAATACGTCGGTTTCTTCTATTCCGATTCTACGGTTGCCAATCTCGTTGACAACGACCTCGAGTGATGATACTACTCGGGCACCGTAATAACGTGCTTACAGCACGTATCACCCCAAATCCTTGACTGCTCAACGTCCATCGTGGCGTCAGGATTGATTCCCCGGGCCACGCCCTCGAACATGGGCCACGAGCAGTTGGCGCAGATCTTCTCCCACGGTGCGTTGAGCATCTTCACCGCTTCCATCACCGAACAGAACCCCTCGTTCTCACAAATCACCTGGTTCCCTTCCACCTTTGCGGCCTCGGCCATTCCAGCAACTTGTGCTAAAAAAGCGTTAAGCGCCGCCGCCACGGCATTTGCATCGTTTCCCTCGATCTTCATACTGCGCTTGAGATCCTCACCCAGCATCTTTCCCGCTTGCGCGTAATAGTTCTTTGCCACGTCAAAAGCATCCTCGCCAAATTTGCTATAGTACGACATCATCAGACCCACACTTTCCGCTCGAGCTTGAACGAACCCCATTTGTTCTTCGGTAAGTTCCATTTTATTACATCACCTCCTGTTACCATTTACGACAGGTACACCTAAAAAATTTTCGATTTGAGTTTATTGTGCGAACGCTAAAAGAAAACATCTACCACTTCGTTCACGATCTCATAGAGTGCTCCTTACAAGGTATCCAGCACTTCAGCTACTTTATCCGTGGTCTTGACTACGACAGCACCGTTATTTTTCAGGTTGGCAAGCCGTTTAGTGGCTTCACCATCGGTAAAATCCCTCTTCTCCCGTGGAGCAGTTTCAACGATCACGAGTTTTTTCTCCTGGCGCGTTAGCGCCAACTCCGCCGCTTCCACATTCTTGAGGTTGCCGAACCCCACGGGGATATTGCAGAGCACCACGACGTCCGCTTTCTCGATCTGTTTTAGATGCGCGATAAAGGTATCCTCGGTTATTGGCGAGAACGGCGCTTCGGTCACCACGGGAATGTTCAGGAGCTGCGCAACTTCGTGATCGGTATCCAGCAGGTTCACCACACCGGCGGTCACGTTGTATCCGCGTTCAGAAAGGAGGTACATTAACGATGCACCTTCACCACCGCCGCAGATCAGATGAACCGTAATCTTGTTGGTTCTACGTGCCGCCTCGCCGCTTGTGCGTTTTACCGATGCCGGGACGGGGGAGATATAGCACTGGCTCGTCATTTCATGCCGTTTTACAATGACGTCCGCACCGAAGGCTGCCTTGATGTTCTCTGCGGTTAATACCTCGTATTGCGAGCCTATTGCAATGATCGCGCCATTCCTTAACAGCACTAACCGATCGCAGTACTGCGCGGCTAAATTGAGGTCGTGAATTACCGCAATGATGATCAAGCCTTCGTGCGCAGTCAGGTGCTTGAGCAGCTCCATTATCTCGATTTGGTAATTGATATCAAGATGCGACGTCGGCTCGTCCAGCAACAGGACTCGGGGCTCTTGCGTCAGCGCGCGTGCGAGAATCACCAGTTGTCGTTCGCCGCCGCTCAGCTCCATAACCGACCGTTCCGCCAGATGCCAGCAGTTGGTCAGCTCCATACACCGTCGCGCGATCGCTATATCCTTATCACTCTCGAGCTCTAGCCGCCCCAAATGCGGGTTCCGGCCCATAAGTACAATATCCAAAGCTGAGAACTCGAAATTGATAACGGTATCCTGAGGCACCGCCGCGAACGTGCGTGAGAACTCCTTATCCTTCATCTGCAGCACGTGCTTACCGTCCAGGAGAATCGCGCCCGTCTTCGGCTTCAGAATACGCGCAATCGTGCGCAGCAGCGTTGTCTTGCCCGACCCATTCGGCCCGAGTATCCCTAACAGTTCGCCCTGGGCTGCACTGAAATCCACACTCTCCAGTACCTTCACGCTGCCGTAGTACGCATCCACATCCTTTATCTCTAATGCCATCGTCAATCACGGAGGAACTCGCTCAGTTCCCCCGCGCCATCTCAGCTAAAACGTAACGCGGAACGAGAGCCATGCATGCGCATTCACGCTATCTATCACACACACACTCATTCACTCATTCATTCGTCGCGATCTTCACCATTGCAGGTCTGATAACCTTTCCACGGAGCAGGTAGCCCTTTCTCAGTACTTCTATCACCGTATTCTCAGGATGTTTCTTGGCAATCTCTTTCGCAGCCACTTCGTGCCTGAACGGGTCGAACTGCTCGCCTTCGGCCGCTATCTCCTCGAGCCCTTCGCGTTTCAAAAGCTCGTTGAGCTGCTTCACGGTCATCTCCACACCTTTTACCACCCCTTCAGCATTGTTATTCTCTTGCGCATGCCCAATCGCAACCTCTAACGCGTCTTTGATCGGCAGCAAATCGAGTACAAAGCATTCGCGGAGACGATCGCCGAATTCGCACCTCTCCTTCTCCGTTCGCCGCTTGTAATTCTCGAAATCGGCCTGCAGGTATTTTAGCGAGTTTAAATAGTCCGTCTCCTTGCCACTCGATGATGATCGTTCCTCAGCCTTTTTACGCTTCGTCTCGAACTCCTCGTCCAGAATCTCCACAGCGTCTCCTATTTCATCCAGCTTCTCTGCGCTCAGCTTCTTCTTCTTCCCGGTCAGCATCTTCTGAACGCGCTCCAGCTCCTTCGCTATTCCGGTCAGTTCGCCCTTTACGCCCGTTAACTCGCCTAGATCCGCTTCGATCGATCTACTGCAAGCCTCAATACCGCTGGACAAACGGGCTATCCGATCCTCAAAGTCCTTTCTCCTGCTCGTTCCGCTCTCTGTCATGGGTCACCAAAACCTGAAACTATTCAAGAAACTGTATATTCTTTACGTAACTTTTCTCTTTAAATTTGATATACTCCATGTTCGTGGGCATAGATGTGGGAGGAGCGAATACAAAAATAGCTACCTCAGACGGATTCGTGGATTCGCTCTACGCACCGTTATGGCAGAATAAGGCGTGCCTCTACGACGTACTGCCAGAAGTGAACCGGAGGTTTGGGTCTGAGATAGAAGCAGTCGGCGCGGTGATGACCGGCGAACTCAGCGATTGCTTCGATACGAAACGAGAGGGCGTTTTACAGATAAAACACGCACTCGTTACGGCATTTGAGGCCCCGCTATTCTTCGATAAGAACTGCACGTTCAGAGACGGGTCCGCAGTGGATAAGGATCCGCTTGCGTTTGCCGCGACCAACTGGCTCGCCTCCGCAACGCTTATCGCCGAGCAGTACCACGATGTGATCTTCGTTGATATCGGCAGCACGACGACCGATGTGATCCCGATAGTGACTGGTGAGATAAGAGCGCGAAAGACAGACCTTGGACGCCTGAAAACAGGCGAATTGATCTATTCCGGGATTTTGCGAACCAATATCGCCGCGCTGCTGGATAACGTCGCTATCGGAAAGCAGGGAGAGACATGCGGCGTTTCCTCCGAGCTGTTTGCAATCACCGCGGATGCGTACCTCGTGCTCGGCGATATAACCGTGGATGATTACAGTTGCAGCAGTCCGAACAGCTATGCCTTCTCAGGTCGCGAAAGAGAAGAGAAGAGCCGGATGAGCGCGCTGCAACGACTGGCCAGAGTCGTCTGCAGCGACCTTGAAGGGCTGGGGGTGGCGGGCGCGATTGCGATTGCGGAGCAGGTAAAGAGAGCCCAGGTAAAAGCGTTACGCGCTTCTTTAGAACGATTGAAAGCGAAGTACGGCCTGGAAACGGTAGTAGCAGCAGGGATCGGTGATTTCATCGTACAGGAAGCCGCGGCTTCGGTGGATATGCAGTTCGTATCACTTGCGTCCCGTTACGGTAAGGACGTAGCAGCCACGTTCCCCGCTTATGCGGTGGCAAAGCTCATGGAATCCTCATCTGGAAAAGAAACGCTTTTCTAAACAACTTTTTTATCTTTGTGGGGCTCCGCCCCATGACCCCGCAAGCCCTGTAAGGGCTTAGTAAAAACCTTGACTAAAACCCATTCCCCTTAGCTTTTCTTTTAGCACAGGTTTTCTTTTTGCAAAAAGAAAAAGAAAAGTGTAACGATGCGAATCGTAGGTCTAACGGGCGGAGCGGCAAGCGGCAAGAGTCTCGTGCTACGCACGTTTATGGAACTCGGCGCTTATGTTATCGATTGCGACGTGCTCAGTCGAGAGGCAGTCATACCGTGCTCGAAGGCGTGGTGGGAGATTGTGCGTGTCTTCGGGGACGATATTCTAAGAAAGGATTTGGCGATCGATCGTAAGAAGCTGCGCGCGATCGTGTTCAGCGATCATAAGCAACGCGCGGCATTAGAGGCGATCGTGCATCCGGAAGTGAGACGGAAGTGCGTGGAGCGAATAGAAGCGATAAAGAAGATCGAGACAGAGCCAGATGCGCTCGTTGTCGTTGACGTCCCACTCCTGATGGAGACGGGAATGCACAATGACTTTGATACGGTAATCGTCGTTTACGTTAGCGAGGAGACGCAGATGAAGCGGTTAATGGCGCGAGACGGCCTAACGAAAGCGGCAGCGCGCAAACTGATCGGATTGCAGATGCCACTGCAGGCGAAGCTGCAAATCGCCGATTATGTTCTATCGAACGAAGGCACACGGGACGAAACGGTGAAGCAGGTGAGCGCTCTATTTACAACCCTACAACCCTAACATAACTTCGTAAAAGGCACGTAACCGGTTAGTTACCACCGGCCCACGCCTATCTCCTTCAAGACATACAGGTCTATCTCATCTGCCAAGTCAGCGAAGCGCTTTTTGAATTCGCGTATCTTCTCCAGCTTCTTTTTCGCTAGCCCCGCTTTCTCAAGTTTGTCCTTGAACTCCACCTCTTTATGAAAGATGGCATCGATCAGACAAAAAATACTCGCTCTATTGAGTTGAAACTCTCTTAACGTGCCCATAATATCCTCGCCCTTCGCATAGGCGTCACGTATCACATCAAATTCGTTGAAAATCGCGTCACTCTCCTTATAAAATTCGTCCACGGTTCTCAAAAAAACTGCTGATACTTCTTTCTCTTCAGACATCGCTCTGTAATACCGAATGATAGTCCCGGAATTTAAATAGTTTTTGCTTTTCGTTTACAGCCTTAGTCTGTCTCAATCACAGGCGCGCCCAAATCCTCAATCCTGCGTAATTGCCAGCACCTCACGCACATCCACCGCGACGCCTCTACGTGATTCTACCATCTCCCAGCCCCCCATCTTCGCTCTACCCACACCAAACGCCTTTTCGCCGATAAAAATAACCTCGTCGTTCACTCGTATCTCATCGCCAGCACCTACAACGCCCGGCGCCAGTATCGAGCCTTTGGACAGGAAATCGCCGATGTGCACCGTATACGCAGACATGAACGTTTCGATCCGACGTGCGCCCTCCACGGTAAGCGCCAAGAGCCCGTATTCCGGCACGATTCGTGCAAGCACATCGCCAGTCACGCTCAGCGTGTACTTGGGGGACTTCCCCGTTATCTTTAGCTTTTTACCGTCATTTCGAGAAACGAGCGCGTTTCCCGCACCGAGACCGAATTGATAATCAGCCATTGCCCGAATCATACTTACTTTCTTCTCAAAGCCTGACAACCTTCGGTCATCAGCACACAGCTCGGCTATTCTGTCTTTAAGGCGTGCTAACGCTTCTTTTGAGGTTACGTCCTCGCCGTTATCGCACGTGTACACCACGTCTAGTTCCAACTCGTCCGCAACGCCAGAAAAGAGTTCCTTGTACGCACCGCTGAGATGTGCAACGATCCGTTCGTAATTCTTACCGTTCCGCTCAAAATACGCACGCAAGCACGAGGATACCCACGCTCGCTCTTCCGCATCCCAGTAGCCCGTTACCGGGATATCGTAGAACGCGGCGGGATACACCGCTTCTAGCTCGCGCGGCACGACACCAAGCGGCGACGTCAGGATAACCTCATGAATGAGGCCGCTATACCGGTCAACTGCTTCGCCGAACTTTTTATGTGAGGGTGACCGTGAATAAGGCTTCCGTGCTGAGCAGGGCAGTATCAGCAAAACCTGCCTATCCGGAGGTTCGTAGCGTTCCTGAACGCGGCTCGCAAACCGCTTCACTTCTATCCTCTTCAGCGATTCCATCGTATTCGCCATCATGCCGTGATTACGCGCAACCGGTGTCCTTCTCTCGAAATACGCCGCTTCCTCAAGATCTAGAAGTCTTAGCACTGCAGTAAAAAACGGTGACGAGCGCACTTTCAGCTCCACGTACTCACGCAAGCTGCCTGCTCGTATGTGCTCTCGTGCCTTCTTCAGCTCCTTCTCCAGCAGCAGCGTATTGTGCTTCGCCAATAACAACGCGCGCTCCTTGCTCTCCTTTTCCTTTAATTCGCCTACCGTTAACGAAGAGCAGACACTGCAGGTGCACGGCAATTCCTCCAGTTCATTCAGGCTTACCGCACCTTCCTCCGTGTGATAAATGCCCTGGTAGCCCTGCATCACCGCAGTCGTGTCATCGATCAGATCGACGCCCATATAAAACAGTAACGCTGCATTCTCCGCCGTTGCGATCGCAGGAGCCCATAATGCGACATCTGGAGGTATCGCGTTGCGCGCATCGATAACCCTGCGAACAAACTCCCTTGGATTATAAAGCATAGCAGACGCGAAGGAAAGCACGTAACAATCGACAGATAAAGAAGGAATCGCTTCCTGTACCTTGGTAAATAAAGGGTGCACTTCTGGCAGGAGCACCGCGCCGCGTGGAGCGTCCAACGAATCTTCTTTGAACAAGTCGCTGAAGTTCGCGTCTTCTACGGAAAGTACCTCAAAGCCGTCTTTACCATTGCTTAACGACTCAACGTGAAAGAGTAAAGGCGTTTGCTTCTTCTCTCCTGGTGGAGACAGAAAACCCAACCTGGCCGCGCCGTCTCGCTTCCTCACTTCGTAAAAGGTGCTCATCGTGTAATTTTTAAAAAGGCGTGAGCGCTTTTGAAGCTTCGATGTTAATCTCAGATAGGCCCAAGAAATATACCATTACTACGGTTAGTTATACCCCCCCGAGAAAAAGAGAAAAAGCAATTTTAGAGCGTTGAAAATCACCTCGGAAGCTCATTAATGATGAATGAGCGGGGGGAAAAAGGAGTATGATACGTTTGAAAAAGAACTAATAAATAACCCTGTGGATTTTAGTATTATTAGTATTATTATTAACGACCGAGGATAACAACGTTGGATATGACGCTCAGTGATTTAATCGTTAGCTATTTGGAACAATTTGGTGTGGAATACGTCTTTGGCGTACCGGGCAGTCCGCTTGGCCCGCTGTATGATGCGCTTGCACGCAGCGAAAGAAGGGGCGGACCCCGTGCGATACTCACCCGACATGAAACTGGTGGGGCGTTTATGGCTGACGGCTATGCGCGTGAAACCGGCACGATTGGTGTATGCTGTGCAACCACCGGTCCGGGGGCGACCAATCTGATTACCGGCGTCGCCTCAGCTTATGCTGATCATGTTCCCTTGCTCGTGATCACTGCACAAACCACGTTACCTACGTTCAGCCTGGGCGCTTTTCAGGAATCCTCGGCTGATGTTATGGATATAGTAGGCATGTTTGAGCAATGTACCCGCTATAACACGCTTGTTACGCATCCCGACCAGTTGGAGAGTAAGCTGGCTGCTGCTTTTACCACAGCCCTGCAACCACCAAAAGGCCCCGCACATGTAAGTGTGCCGGTTGATATCCTTCGCGCGCCCGCCAGTGGTGGTGGAGAAATCGCATTCCCCAATTTGCACCGCTTGTTGACCGAGCCCGCCTCAGTGGTGGATTTTATGGCATTGGAAAAGCTCTGCCAGGACTTGTACAACGTTTTGAGCCAAAACCGCCAGGTGGTGTTATTAATCGGCCATGATTGCGCGGACGCGACAGAGGAGATTATCAAATTTGCCGAGCTTATTGGCGCACCCATTCTCACAACACAGCGTGGCAAATCGTGGATCAATCCGTATCATCCTCTGGCTCGCGGCGTATTTGGCTTTGCCGGCCATAAAACGGCCCGCAAAGCACTGGCGGATGAATCCGTTGCGCTCATTCTGGCGGTAGGCACCGATCTGGGCGAATGGTCGACCGGCGGGTGGGATCCTGTCTT
This sequence comes from Desulfobacteria bacterium, assembly GCA_035528755.1. Taxonomy (GTDB): domain Archaea; phylum Halobacteriota; class Syntropharchaeia; order Alkanophagales; family Methanospirareceae; genus JACGMN01. The sequence goes on from DATKXZ010000073.1 coordinate 9,549, forward strand.
ACTGAATGACAAGCTGGTACATATCCATAACGCAATGCCCTATTTTGCACGATCGCCCATGGCACGTCTGCACGTTTACGGGACCATCAGCACGATATTCGAGGAATTAGTCGCACGGTTTGAGACCTTACAACGGGATGGCAAACTATCTCTACCGCTGACCGACACGGTGAGCGAACAGTCGGAACATCAGGAAGAATCCCCGTATGTGCTCCGTCACATTGAAGTCCAGGCACCGGAGAGCTGCTGGCGGGACTCAGCACCGATCAAGCCACAGCGCGTGATTTGTGAACTCGTACAGCGTTTTCCGCCTGAAACCCGGTTTCTCATCGATAATAGCAACAGCGTACCCTGGTCGATCCACTATTTCTTTCATCAGCGTCCCGAGAACTATCATTTACCGACCGGGTTCGCCTCGATGGGCTGGGCGATCGGCGCGTCGGTCGGCGTGGCGTTAGGCGCACGAAATACACCCGTGGTTTGTTTTACCGGCGACGGCTGCTTCTTGATGAGCGGGCAGGAGATCACCGTCGCGGTGGAAGAACGGTTGCCGGTGATTTTTGTGGTACTGAATGACCACGCGTACGGGATGATCAAGCACGCACATCGGCTGGCAGGTACTGAACCTGTTGATTTTGCGATCCCGCCGGTTGATTTCTGCCAGATGGCAAAGGCAGCAGGGGCCGATGCGTACACAATTCGGCATCCCAAAGAGTTTGAGCAGCTCGATTATCACGCGTTCTGCAGCCGCGACGGGCCTACGTTGTTGGAGGTCTCTATCGATCCTGAGGAAGCGCCGCCTCTGGGTATGGTTTAAGAGGGTGTTGGGAGTATTTTATGCCTACGGGTCAAAATGGCTAAAGAGCAAAGGGTGCTTGAAATTACGACAGACGGTTATTTATATGCAAGTGAGAAATAATAGAATAACGATAAAAATCGGTGGTGTCCTAATTAATAGTTGGTAATATCTTGAACATCAACAATTCCTTCCATGTCCAAATGTGATCGGTGATGCCCTCAGCCATGCAGGGTGTTCTTCCTATGTTCTTCTCACCCTTCTTCGTTTTTATCGTCAACGCAGAATTAACCCTGATCAGGTTGTTGTAGCA
>DATKXZ010000074.1:0-10907 GCA_035528755.1 Desulfobacteria bacterium
AAACCACAAATGAGGCGTTTATCAGGAAACTGAGAGGCGCAAGTATCCTTGGGATGTTCCTCGAGTGGAACGAAAAGGAGGTATGTTTATGAAGGGGCAAGCTCTTTGGGATAGTAGGCGAAATAATATTAGGACTCAACAATTTACACTTCAGCTATTGATTTTATCTGGCCACGTGTTTTCCGATCAGAGTGGCGAGAACTTCAGCATATATTTGAAGAGAAGTATGAATTCATTGACCCCCGAAATTGTTTGAAACTTCACTGCACATATCTATTTGGAAATGTTAGCAGGACCGAGGAAGAGGAACGACCACCACTGACAGAAGTTGAATTTCTAACCCGTAAACAAATAGCTGTTGCCTTAGCTCGTAGGTTGCCAGAGATTTAACGCCACTTGGAGTTCTGGTAATTGAGGGCTATGCAGGCGAACGAGACTGGTTTAGCCCAGAGGACTTCTTACCGATCTTAGAAAAGCTAAATCCGGGTCAAGTGCATATTTTTAATGTGACTGAAGAACTTGCAAATAACAGATATATTACTCATCTTGTAGAAGGAGACAAACTTAAATTGTATAGCGAAAGTCTTGCAACATTTTTAGTAAAAGGAGAGGAAGCTGGCTTTCTACGACTCGGAAAGCGACCAGATGAAGAAGAACACGGTCGACATATACAGCTGGGAGAGAAAATCTTGGCTGTGCCATCGCATATCTGGAATCAAGTTTCTATGTCTGCGATGATTTTGGATGACGCGATATTAATTGCCCCCACACCCCTTTCGGAAGAAAAGCGATATTATGAGTTTCGCGATTTTTTGGCGGAATCAAGTATTAAACCCGTTTGGTCTGGTTATGAAAGAGGCTTTGCTTTTCATCGCGATTTCGAAACAAAACTGAATGAGGTAACTCACAAAAGACTTAAATCCTCTGAACTACAGAAAGAAGGGCCCATAATTCTTCATGGTCAGACGGGTACTGGAAAAACAGTGGCATTAGGAGCATTAGCGTATGAAATAAGAAAGGAGAAAAAACACCCTGTCCTTTTCATTGAGCGAAGACCTAGATTGCCTATTAATTCAGACATAGATCATTTCTGTAAGTGGGCTGAGAATCTTGGGGCACCCAGTACTCTTATTGTATGGGACGGTATGTTAGATCCTGCACATTATTCTGATCTACTTAGATACCTCACGGGTAGAGGACGTAAGGTTGTAGTAGTAGGAAGTTGCTACAAACGTGACCCAACGGGGGATCAAGAGAATTTTATTGAAGCACCTGCTTCCTTGAGCCAAAGTGAGCGATCCGATTTTGAAGAATTTATTAATAATTTTGACCCATTAATTGGTCAATTACTTAAAGAACCACTGAAACGGAAACAACTCGATGATACTTTTCTTGTAGCTTTATATCGACTTTTACCGCCTATACGTAGTCTCATTCGTACAGGAGTTCATAGGGAGGTTGGCTCTGCTGAAATAGAACTCCGGCGTAAACTTCAAGAAGAAATATCTGAGCCTATTAATACCTTAGGATACGCCCTTATGGAGGCCGGGCTGATTACTAAAGAGATATTCACCTCTACCGAAACAAAGGAAATAGGTGGAGAAAAAGTAAGTGCGACAGAGGTACTTATAGGATTGATTATAGTACCCGGACGTTTAGGATTGCGAGTACCTGTGGAACTCCTAATGCGGGCAAGTGGGAAAGAAGGATACCTTAAATTTGTTTCCCTAATTGATGAAGTTGATTTTTTCCGACTATCTGAAGATGCTACAGGCAATTTTATGGTAGCTCCACGCCACCCTCTCGAGGCAAAGTTGTTAGCGCAGGTTCGTCTTGGTGGAGCGCGGGCTGAAGTTGCTTTTGCTAAGCAACTTATTTTAGAAATAAAACGAAGTTCGAACTCATTTGATACCACGGAGATACAATTCGGAGTTGACCTTATCCAAAGCATTGGACCAAAGGGGCAAGATGCCGGATATTTCGCCCCATACTACCGAGAAATATCAGGGGCACTCAAAGAGTTGAGAGAAGAACGTGGGGTGCAAAATCCACGTCTAATGCTTCAAGAAGCGACCCTTCTTAGGGAATATGTGCGACACCAAAGCCAATCTGGTAGACCACCGGAGGACACCATAGATATATTAGATGAAGCGGAGGCAGTCCTAAACAGCGCTCTTAAAATTTTGGAAAAAAATCACAGGGATACCCAAAAGCGATGCCCCATTTTAGTAGAATTATCCTCTACTTTGGGCTCAAAAGCCGAACATATTTTGAGTACCGAGCGACCACAAGAAGCAATTCGGCCCTTTCAAGAAGCGAGTAAGAATCTTCTAAAAGCACGAAATCTATGCCCAAATAACTTTTATCCAATAGACGTTCTAGCTTGGATTACAAGAGACTTACTTAAAGCAGACATTCTCGATCCACAAGCTCGTGCTGAAGCTACAGCTAATATACTTTATGCTCTTGAAATGGCCGAGGCTGAAGATTATAGCGTCGACCAACAAGAACATTTTAACATGCGTCGTTTGGAAATCGGAGTACTTTTAGAAAGGCAAGATTTGTCTGACGACGCATTTGAATCATTGCTTGCTCAAGGCTCTTGTGCAGGCTACTTCCTAAGGGCGTATAATAAAATTAGCGGTATACCGAAAAATACAGGACTAACTCCATTTTATCGTGAACGTTGTAGCTCAGCAGTTGGGTACTTAGAAGAAAATAGAAGAGCTATTGCTAATGACAGTAGATGTCTCTATTTACTTCTCCATACTTGGTGGGGGATGCAAACCGGGAAACCCATATATTATGGTGAGCGGCAAACTGTTTCACTTAGCGAAGAAAACTGGAGATATTTTTTAGGAATTATAATAGATCTCATGAATATAAGCGATTTTTCTACGAATCCTTCACTAATGTATTTACGAGGTCTTGCTACGTTTCACTTAGGTTACATTGACAATGCTTTTAATATTTTTCGAGATTTAGAGCGTGAGTCAGAATATGTGACTGGCCGTAGACGCATAATTCGCAGCTACTTGGCTAGCACAACAGAAGGAAAACCAAGGAAATTCAATGGGACCGTAGCTTGGGTATCTGAAGATGGACGCAAAGGTGCGATCTATGTTGAAGAAATCCGTCGTAATATTCGCTTTCTTTCACGTGATTTCAACAGACCCGACATAAAAAAACATGATAGTGTTAACGAATTTCATTTGGCATTCAACTTTCTTGGACCAATCGCCGATCAAAAAAGCTCTTACAAGTCTCAGTAAATGATTGTGATGCCACAAACTATGAGTATACAAAATCCTGAATCTTTGATGTATCAGATTCTTAGTTCAAAAGAAGAAATTGATGATGTGGCTTCAAAGTTGAATGAAATAAACAAGGTATTTGGGCCAACTACATTGAAAAATCCAAAATTTGACCCGCCAGAATTCGGATTTCTTCGTACACTTTCTTGGTTATATGTGCTGTATTATGAAGTAGGAAAAGTAAATGTTGATTTTCTAACTGCACGTTTTTCAGCTTATAATTTAGACCCTGATGGAAAATTAGCCAGGCATCCAGGCATTGTGCAACAATTGCGCACTTTTTATCAACACGATCTGAACCCAAAGGAGAGTCATAATCAGATCCTCAAAGAGGCTTGTGAGCAATGGCTTAGCGATCAATGCGGAACTCCTATACCCGGAGATGATCGACACTGGAGAATTTGTCTTGACGCCATTCTCAATGAGGCCATAGAGTTTTTCTCCACTCTAAAAACATGTATTCGTTTTATCGAACAGGATGAATCTCGATTAGAAATTATCAGCGAATGGGATTTAAAATGCAAGCGCTACCATCCACCTCATGAGTTTGATACTCTGATTTCTAAAGTGGTCGCTGATATGGGCAGGGATAATCTTGATGCTGTTCGTCTTCGTAGACGATATTATGACAAATGGGTGAAGGAGATGGAACTACTCCAAGGCAGTTATGACTTCGAAGTTGAGGCCCGAAAGCTAATTGAACACGTGTTATTGTATGAGATGACATCTATTATGCCCATTACTGGGAATGATATCATGAATGAACTTAAAGTTGAGCCAGGGCCAGAAGTTGGGCAATTACTTGATAAAGCTCGCATCATCCATAATACTGAGCCTTGCTCTCGTGATGAACTGCTTGAAAAGTTAAGACGTGAAATAGCTATCAACAAAAATCTAAATGACTAAGGTCATCTTAGTTTCCAATGCTACTTGGAGTTGTATCACTGTTAGTTTTGACCATACATCAGTTCCTAAGACAGGAAATAATTAATTATAAGGATTATTTTAATACTATTTACCAGTAAATTCACGGCAAGATCACCCCACCATACCCTCAAGCTCGGTTTTAAGCGATTCCGCCATCTCTGCTGCGCAGTACCCGTGCGTAGTGCACGTAACGGTATGCAACTCCTTCGGCTCTGATGCTTTCGAAAAGGTCTGCTCTGCATTCTCGTAGTCAATGATAGTGTCGTTTATGGAATGCAGCATCACGAACTTCCGCGGCGGAATCGTGCCGAGATACGTTTCCGGATCGATAGATTGGTAAAATCGGACAGTTTCAGGATCGTTTAGTCTACCGGAGGCAATTGCCGCATCGACGCCGTAGCCACAGGTGCTGATGGCAACCACGCCTCGTGCTTCGGGGTCGAGTGCGCAGGCAATAATGGCAAATCGTGCACCGTTGCTCTCGCCCGCATAGACGACACGGTTCGGGTCGATCCCGGGTTGATTCCGCAAGATCGCTGCCGCGGCGAGTGCATCATGCACCATTTTGTGCTCGGTCGGCTCCTCATCGTTCATAAACATCTGTAAATCGCCTGATATCTCTATAACACCGAGATTGCGCTGGTCAAGAGCAATGCTCGCGTAGCCGAGGCTGCCGAGATACGTTGCAAGCCCTTGCTCGCCCTCTTTCGTTACGGTCGCACCGGGAAGCAGCACGACACCCGGGACGTTTTCCTGCGGCAGTGCCACGGGCATTCGCAGCAGTCCCGCAATCTCCGTTTCACGGCTGGTGAATCGGACTTCATAAAGCGTGTAGTTGTCCGCCGTTTCGAGTTCCGCCAGTTCATAATCCAGTGTGCAGGAGGGGTATTCCAGCAGCCCCGCTTTCGTCACACGCCATTCCTGCCCGGTATCAGAAAGGAGTATCACGCCGGCGAGTGCCGCAATGATACATAGAAGGCCTAACCATCGAATCACCCTGCGAGAATCCGTCATTTTTCCGCGCCCCTCTTTTCTTTATTTCATTTAGCGATAAGATAATGGCATCCAAATAATTTGAACCTAGGGCAGTAATTAAATATTCGGGTGTTGGACAATGCTAACGGTATGTGCACCACGCCGGTGATCCGATTGGTGTAGACGAGCGCAACCGCCAGCACGGTGAAGATAAGCACGCTGACTGACAACGCTTTGTTCGTCCCTATTCGCGGGCTCAGCCATACGATCGCTACTGCATACGGTATCCCGATCAGATCGGTATGGAGAGCAACCATGCCTTCGCCGTTCGGGCGACGGTCCAAAACGGATTTTGGTTCTTTTGCCCTTGAAAAGTTGCCAAATTATTGAAGGCTATTATACTCTTCGAGAAATCGTTAGTTCTTCTTGTCCTTGAGCAGCAGGAACATCCGAGGCCGTTTCTTTTTGTTCTTCTTCCCCCCTAGTTTCTATCCCCATAGCTTCATATGATTTTTCCTTATCGGTTTAACATATGCTTTCGAACTATTTATTGAGCGTCGTTCAAAAAAAATCTACTCTTTTCCTGCAGGCTTTAAAAGAAAACGTGTACAGAACGATCTACGGTGATTCCTTAGTACTGCTTCTCTATCCTCTGGGTCGAAAAAGAAAACCGTTTATTAGGTGGCGGCGATTACTACTACTATGAATCTGAATCCAGAAGAAGCTCAGGATCGGGCCCGCGCACTTCTTACCATGATCGAAACCGCCTACGGGATAGGGATCGTTAATCTCGACGCGGTTATCACGGCGATAACCGAAAAGACGCGTGATGAGCAGCAGATATTAACGATCAGCACCGCGTTAAACACCTGGATCGCAACGAATGCCGGACTGAGTGCGGAAGTTGAAATACCTCCAGACGTTGTAAACGGTTTGTTAGAACGAGTAATGCGGCTAGATACAACCGAATGAATAGGTCTTAGACGCTACGCTCTGCGTTAAACAGGAAGATCAATCATACAGGGAATCGTGCGTAAACGGTTCGCGTTCTAAAGAACGTAAGTTCATGCGGCAACCGGGGCTCGAACCCGGGTTACAGGCTTGGGAAGCCCGTGTCCTGCCACTAGACTATTGCCGCTTTGTACTTCTGCGCAAACTCCTCAAAATCAGACGCCAGTGAAGCGACAGCGGACTTTATCGCTTCCACGGGATCCCCTTCCTTCATCTTCACGAACAAGACCGGGTTGCTTCTCAGCGTATGCTCGATGGTGTAGGTTGCAATGTCTACCTGCTCATTATCGAGCAGCTTGGACGCTAGTGGCGCTAAAAGAGTATGATCCTCCCCGTCTATCTCTATCCGTATCTCTTTATCCTTCCGCTCCACTATCCGTACCTTTTTAGGTTTAGGTTCTTCTTCAAGTTCGCGTTCTTCTGTCGCCATGCTTATGTATCCTCTCCCCCTTTCCAGCAAGGAGTTATATCAATCCCTTACCGTAATCTTCAGACATCTTCCGTACTTCTACCCGCTTGCAGCGCTCACAAGCCAGCGTATTTCCCTTCCTTTTCAGATCGCCTTTGCATTTCACGCAAATCGCTTTTATCACGCCTAAGTCCTTCCCATCGGTGCTCAGTCGCAACGCCTTTGCGTCTATCACTCGTGCCATCACCAAGTCAAGGTAACCGAACTCATGCTGCAATTCGTTCACATACCCGCTCTTTACGTTTGAGATGTGGATAATACCCTGAGTGGAAGCGGCAATTGCGCGCTCCTCGTGACCTTTCATGCACGCGATATTAACGACCGCGATCGTGTCCCGTATGTCCTCGATCCTGCCCAATACCACATCGCCTTCGTTCAGCGTTGGCGGTGTATCCACCTTTGGTTGAATCTCTATAACCCTTTTATCTGTTATATTAACGCTTCCAGTCACTGAAGCATATATATTCCCTTTCTCATCATACACGCCACTGCCTGGCGTGAATTCTTCTGATGTGCCCAAGAAATCACCCGGCACTACTATTCCCTTTTCGTTCTCCATTCACTTTTCTCCTTCTTTCTTACACTTCTCCTTTAATATTTTACTTCAATTCTATTTATTAGTTTGTTATGCGTGTGATAGGAATAGATCCGGGAACTGCGAGAACTGGCTGGGGTGTTATCGAGTTCACTAACTGCACCTTAAAAGCAGTCAATTTCGGCTGTATCAAGACGACCACGAAACAATCAGGCGGGGAACGATTAAAAGTGATTTATGACGAGTTGCTCGAGCTGATAGCGGAGACGAAGCCGGAAGAGATGGCAATCGAGAAACTATTCTTCAATACCAACGTGAAAACGGCCTTGAGTGTTGGCCAGGCGCGAGGTGTCTGCATCTTAGCTGCTGCCACCAGGGGACTGCTGATATCCGAGTACAATACTACCGAAGTGAAGAATTTCATGACCGGCTACGGCCGGGCGATGAAGATCGACGTAGCGAACAGGGTAAAGGAATTGCTTCAGTTAGAGGTGATGCCAAAGCCGGACGACGTCACCGACGCCCTCGCCATTGCCGCCACGCATATAGCACAGAAGTTGAATTTGGATTTGGAAGGGCTACTAGGCATTCAGCAGTAATCCGAACGTGACAAACCAGGAGAAGACGGTCATAAAGGAGATGTAAACCCAATCTTTCGGCCCCTCGAGGTTCATGTGGAAGAGCGGATAGACGAATTTCTGCGCCATGACCAGAAGGATCGCAATAAGCAAGCCATCGGACGATGTGGGATCGGCTACCGCATAGAGTGATATAAAACCCGCGATGACACCGCATAAAACAGGTATAACCGTTTTTACTATGCCTTCCACGTATTCTTCCTTTTTTTTATCCACTGCGGTCTTCTCGGTCGCCATCTGACTATTCTCTTTTACTTAATTGTCGCTGCTATATAAGTATTCTTAGCCGCGCTTCTCGCGCTTCAATACCGGTAAATCTCAGGATTCCCGCGGAGTGATCTTCCTTATCGCCGCTGATTCGTCACGAATTCGTAATCGGTGAGACACCCCAAAAATATTTAACCAATGAACGCATACTGAACTAAAAACGCAAGGTAACCGGAGAAGCCGAATTTGACAAAAGTACCGAAGAAGGAGCAGGAACGAAGGGACAAGGAGGTAGAGGAGCTTGCAGAGGTCCAGGTAGAGGTTCCCAGCGCTGAATTAGAGCGATTGAAGCAAGAATTAACGGCGAAGACTGCGTTAGCAGACGAGTATTTATCGCGACTGACATACCTCCAGGCGGATTTCGAGAACTACAAGAAGATGGTGGCTCGCGAGCGTGAGCGGTATGAGCAGTGCGCGACGGAGGGGTTAATAAAGCGCTTATTGCCGCTTATCGATACCGTTGAGGCTGCGCTTGCATCTGCTGAGACGTGTGAGGACCTGAAGTCATTCGTTACCGGAATTGAGTTGATCTATAAGGATTTAACGGAAGAGCTGAGCAAAGAGGGGTTGAAACCGATAAAAGCAGTTGGCGAGAAGTTTGACCCGTATAAGCACGAGGTTGTGATGGCGGTTATGGATACCGACCATCCAGAAGGCACCATTCTGGAAGAGCTTGAGAAAGGCTATATGCTGGGTGCGAGAGTGCTACGGACCTCGAAAGTAGGGATTTCAAAAACACCTCCCGCGACTCCAAACGCGGAATAGACCGACTGAGGATCCGTAGTTAGGCCAGTGACACGATTTTATCCTTTATCGCTTTTATTTGCTCAACCGCTGCGCCTCCCATGTCCAGAGGCGCTTTGCCCTCTAGATCTGCACGTATCAAGGTCGGATCGTACGGGATACGCCCCAGCAGCGGCAGGTTCAACTCCTCCAGCTTCTTCTCTATCCCAGTTACCAGCGCGGGATCCGTAACTTTGTTGAGCACTGCCGCGATATTATTGATACCGATATCCTCACCGAGCTGCTTTATTCGGGCTACGGTCTCTACGGATCGCATCCCGGGCTCCACGACGGTCAGCATGAGATCAACCCCCTTTGCAGTGCCCCGTCCTAAATGCTCTATTCCCGCTTCCATGTCCATTACAACCGTGCTTTCCTTGAATAACACGTGTCGCAACAACGCGCGAAGGAACGCGTTTTCCGGGCAGGTGCAGCCGGTTCCGCCCTTCTCTATCGTGCCCATTACCAGTAACGTCACGCCATCCGGTCCCTCCGCACCGTACGTACCGAGGATATCACTCACTTTGGGATTCAATTTGTAAATGCCTGACCCGGTATGCGCACTGGTGCGTTCAAAAATGAGATCCTTGAGTTCGGAGATCGATGGCGGGTTCTTTTCTATGCCCAGTGCGAATTTCAAGTTCATTGCAGGGTCTGCGTCCACAGCCACGACGCTCTGCCCATCACGCGCAAAGAGACGAGCAAGCGTGCCTGCAAGGGTAGTTTTACCCACACCGCCTTTTCCCGCAACTGCTATCTTCATGTTCGCGTGCTCTCCCGTTAATAGTCATAACCTTTTTTGTCGCATAAGAGGATTGTGGCAGTGCTTAAAAGTGGCATATTTGAAGAGCATACGAGGACGGAACGGAACGAGCGGCAAATCGAATTTCTCAAATATTTATACCTGACACTTAAACAAGATATAGGAGAAGGCGATAAATATTTTATGGTAACAGGGGTATAATGAAGTGAGACAAGATGGTAAAAGAGAGGACAAAGCGATTTGGTAGAGGCGCGAACACGTGCAGGCGATGCGGTAGGAGGCGAGGTCTGGTTCGTAAACACGGGATATATCTGTGCAGGCAGTGCTTCCGGGAGATAGCGCGTGAAATCGGGTTTAGGAAGTATAATTAGCTGATTTTTGGAAGGCAAGGTATGAGAGGAGAGTTATTTAAACGCGTTCCGTTCATAGGTTTTTATATACCGAGGGTGAATAAGAAATAGGAAAAAGGAAGAAAAAATGTCGCTCAATGACCCGCTTGCAGATGCTCTTTCGCATATTAAGAATACCGAGAGAGTCGGGAAGATGGAATGTACGATAAAACCGGCCTCAAAGCTGATTGGCAACGTGCTGAGTGTAATGAAGGAAGGCGGCTATTTAGCCGAATTTGAATTTGTAGAGGATGGAAAGGCCGGATTCTTCAAGGTGAAGCTCGGCGGTAAGATAAACGATTGCAACGCGATAAAGCCAAGGTTTTACGTCCATATGGGAGATTTTGAGGGGTGGGAGAAGAGAGTTCTCCCGGCGCGGGATTTCGGAATGCTCATCGTTACGACCTCTAAGGGCGTCATGTCGCATGCCAAAGCGATCGAGAACGGAGTTGGCGGCCAGTTGCTGGCTTTCGTTTATTAAACTGAGCCCATCTAAAAAGCAAAAAGACAAAAAAACCACCCGCACAGTAGCTACTTGCACGGGTGCGTTCTTATTTACTCACTCTAATCAGAGCGTGAGCGATTACACCGCTTCGATCGTTGATGGCGGTTTCTTGGTTATGTTGTACGTAACACTGACCACACCGGGCACTTCGGTCGTTATACGATCAGCTAATCGCTCTAACGTCTCGTACGGAAGTCTTGTCGGTGTTCCGGTCTGCGCATCGGTGCTCTCCCAGCATCGTACTTCGACTTGCATGCCATAATCCCGCTTGCCCTCACGCATGCCGGTGACTTTGTCCTCGTGCAGGATGGCTAAATACTGGAACGCATCG
>DATKXZ010000075.1:0-22719 GCA_035528755.1 Desulfobacteria bacterium
TCGTAGGGACACTGACTGCGTAACGAGAAGGGCACGTCTATCCACGAGAGGATCATGACAGTGCTGGCGACATGGGCACACACAGCAAGGGCTCAACAGCTTTCAGATGTTGAGGGCGAGGCTAGGTGGCTAAACACGTACGAAAAAACTTCTTATAGATGATAATAAGCTCAGAGAAGAGTTTAAAGATAAAAAAAATCTCTTTGATTTTATAACTCAAGTAAAGGTGAGGGGAACGATTGATACCATACTTGGAATGAACGATGGCGAATTACTTGAATACCGGAGAGCAGGAATGAGCATTCCACAAAAAATTATAAACCCAACGATTAGTAAAGAAACCCTTTTAGAACTGCTCAGAACGGGAAAAGTTAGTGAGTTCAATGGCATTACAAAGAATTTAGAAAATATTGACCTAAGCGGGGCTGATTTGACCGGAGGAATTATTCTTGTTACGGTGTCAGCATATAAAAAAACAAAGGTAGAAGGCGCTAATTTTGAAAATTCGATACTAATCGACAGCGAATTGGTAGCGTATTTAAGAGCAAACGGAGCACAGAACGTTCCTGATGCGATTACTGATAAAAATGAAATCATAAATTTACTAGTGGCAAGAGGCTATGATTTGTCAGTTATAGCGCGTGTAAAAGAATATTTGGAGAAGTGGTTAAACACGTGATAGGATACTAAATAAAGATGTCCCAAAACCTCCTCACCATTGCCATAAGGATCTTGATATCGATCGCGATCTTCATCGCCGTCATGTTCGCCGTCGCCTGGCTACTCGAGGACGTCATCTACTTTTCGCTCTTCATCGGCATCCCCGCGGGCATTATCAGTGCGGCGGTAGCATTCGTGATTCTGACCTGGTATCAAAACAGAAGCGGTAGCCACTAGCCGCCGAGCCGTCTTTGCGTTCGCGTTGGTGTGCTGTACTGCACGGTCGCGCAATGCACGAAGCGAAACGAAGCGGATGGAAGGTACGACGCGCTGAATTCCAGCACGTGTTCTGTTCGCGATTACTTTTGAAAAATCCAAAAAACGCGCAACAATGTGATATACATTTTCATATACGCCGTTTAAAAGCGAAAAGTTTATAAATACAACTAAGGGAAAATTATAGTATGGCAATAGAAGACAAGTTAGTGAAGGAAGCACATGTGCTCGTGCATCCGATACGGTTTCGGATCGTGGAACTCCTTCTGAAGAATCCAATGCACATCAATGAGATCAGTAAAGCGCTGGGCGAAGAGCGACGACTCGTTTCGTACCATCTGGATCTTCTGGAGGAATACGGCTTCGTGAATAGTAAGCACGAACTCTCGACAAAGCCCAAGTTGAAGGGCCGCGCGATTCGGACCTACTGGGTGACCGATAAAGTACAAGAAGTAATTAACGCGATAAAAAAGAAGCTTTAGGGTTTCCGGTTTGCACTCGCTATCCGGTTCGTACCTACTACGTAGTCCGTCCGCCCCTTATCTCTCGGGTCCGTTACTACTACAATAGCTCGCTCCCCTGAGAGCGTAATCTGCCCACTCCACTGTCAACACTGAAGAATTTGTACGACCTCGTCTCGTGGCTGTGACTGGCAGATAGCGTGGCGACAACGTCGCTAGTTAGTTAGCTACCGTTTAAAACTACTTGCTGCTGGCAGATGAAGACATAGGTACGTCCGTCCCACAGACAAATCCGCCTGCCTAACCGTTATAAGAAAATCACCGCTTCTGCTTCTGCTTCTGCTTCTGCTTCTGCTTCTGCTTCTGCTTCCTGAAGAGCGATGGTAACGGAACGACGTACGTGCCGTTCTCCTTGAGTTGCATGATGATCTCCTTGCGCTCTAACAGTGCATCCAGGTTGAGTTCGTAGACGCCCGGGCTCATGATCCGTAAGCTCTCTATCCGCTCGCCCTCTACGGGCTCGCGCTCCTCTATTTGTATCCGATCCACCAGCTCTGCCGCACTTATGTCCTCGACGTCCTTCAGGTAAAGAAAGAGCTTGCCACCGCACTCCGGGCAGCCCTTCAACATCGCTTCCGTTATCTTCTCAAATTTCGTCCCGCATTTCAGACATTTATGCATTTTGTTCTTTTTTTGATTTTGTTCGCTTCCGTGCGATTCGGTTTGGTTTGACTCGGTTTGGTTTGGTTTGGTTCCGTTCAGACTGCAGAAACGACCGCGCTTATAAGGTCTTTATCCTTCTTTATCGTGCGCATCACCTTCGCAGGCCCGATGACGGTGAGCCGCGTCTTCTTCCTCAGATTAAGAAAACCTCGCTTCGCCGGATAGCCACCGATCTCAATGCCCGGGAAATCGTCGTCTACCTCCGCCATGGTGAGCTCTATAAGCTTCATCTGCTCCTCTGTACTCAGACCGCCCTCTAATATCACGATGTTGCCAGACTTCACGCCGTCCAGTATAAATCGCAGCTTCTCCATCGAGTTCATCGAATTTATTTTATCTTCAGAGATCAGATCCATTTTTATTTCCATCGTTTACGCTCTCACTCTCCTCATTTTTGCGTTCCGGTTACTTGAACCTCCTCGCCATTTCCTCATACAAGTCCTCCATGTGCTCGCCCTTCAATGCTGAGATGGGTATGACTGTGTGCTGGGGAAACGCGTCCATTATCCTCTGCGGCGATGCCTCTGGGAGATCAATTTTATTTGCCACCACAATCACAGGAATGTTCCGCGCCTCTAAATTCCCGATAATCACTATGTTTGTCTGCGTATACGGATCCTCGCACGCATCCATCAGGAGCAGAACGCCGTCAATATCGTCGAGCCACTTTATCGCCTCTATTACGCCTTCCGTCGCCTCCTTCGCACGTTTCTTCGCCTCCGCCTCGTCTAACCCGAACGCTAGGAAATCGTGAAAATCTATCTTCGTCGCTAAACCTGGCGTATCGACGATGTCAAGCTTCAATTTCGCTTTCGACTCACGCGGCTTCGAATCCGAATTTGAAGATGAGTCCGTGGCCGCGTTGCTGTAAGGGTTCTGCAACGCCTTTGCTTTCAGGTCTATAAGCACTCCTTCCTTTCGTACCGCTCTCCGTGTCTCATGGGGTACGTCCGTAGATGTCCCTATATCCTCGTTCTCGTCCACAAACGTATGAATCACTCGATTAGCCAACGTGGTCTTACCGGCATTTGGCGGTCCATAAATACCTATCCGCGCCGTGGCCTTCCTGAAGAAAAATACCCTTAATAGCCGCGCTAAAATGCCTCTCCTCCTTCTCCGCTGCTTCATCACGTCTTCCATCCTTCCATTATACCATAATACGTTTTACTCGAAGATTCGCTTAAACTTAATATTACTCTATTGCTTTGTTTTTCATAACATTCACATTAAATTTAAATATTTCGCAGAGGCGTAGGGAAAAAAGCCTGCGAGGAGCAGAAATAGGGAAGGTTGCAGAGCAATCCGAAGGGGAAAGGATGGTATATAAGAGACGAGAGGAGGAGGAGGGAGAAGTAATACGCGTGCGTATCCCGCATAAAAATAAGCGCGAGGTGCTGGGAGTGGTGGATAAAATGCTGGGCGGGCGACGAGCGATAGTGCAGTGCATGGACGGCGTTGAACGAATGGGTCGCATCCCCGGCAGGTTGAAACGTCGGCAATGGGTTGCCCCTGGTAATGTGGTTATCGTTGTTCCCTGGGACTTCCAGGATGCGAAGGGTGAAATCATCTACCGATATACGCGACCGCAAGCAGAATGGCTGAGAAAGAAGGGCTATTTGAAATAGATAAGTGGATTAGCGACCGGCAATTACCCAAAGGCAAACGCAGGAAGAAGGATTTTCGCGATCGCAAAACAGAGCAGTACGTCTTCGACATCCCTACGCTGGAAACACTGTACAAGTTCTCGAAGAAGGGGTTAATAACTGCGTTAGGTGGCCCTATAAGCCGGGGCAAGGAGGCCGTTATCTTCCATGCGTTAGGCGCAAATGAAGATGAGGAACTGGCGATCAAGATGTACAAAATAAGCACCGCGAACTTCAACACTATGCTTGACTATATCATTGGCGATCCACGGTTCACGCATATAAAGAAGGATCACCGGAGCATCATATTCGCCTGGGCTCGTAAGGAGTTCAAGAATCTCAATCGCGCTTTCGATGCCGGTGTTCGGGTCCCGCAGCCGATCGCCTGTGATAAGAACGTGTTACTAATGGAGTTCATCGGCAGAGACGGGATGGCCGCGCCACGCTTGAAGGACATCCCCGTAGACATTCTCACTGAAGATCTCGATCTCGAAGAGCTCTTCCTCCGCATCGTTTCCGCTATGAAAACCTTGTATGAGAAGGGTACGATGGTACATGCGGACCTCAGCGAGTTCAATATCGTGATGAACGGCTATGTAGAGCGCGAATTGGTACCGGCGGCAAAAGCGGGTGCGGAAGCTGAAATCGAGATCGAGCCGGTGATAATCGACCTGGGGCAAGCTGTACTGTTGGACCATCCCAATGCCGATGCGTTCCTCTTGCGAGACGCGCGAAATATCGTTATCTACTTCAACAAACTCGGGCTCGGTCATTCCGAGGACGAAGTAATGGCGATGGTGAAGGGTTAAGGCTAAAAGCCAAAGCAGTGCAAAGTTTAAAATGCTTCGAGAGGCAACATGTTTATTGATACAGAGACTTGATGATTTAGGAGCGTTAAACAAATGGTAACCCAACACGTTAAGATTCCTCAGGATAGAATAGGTGTGCTCATCGGTCATAAAGGCTTTGTAAAGGAGGACATAGAGCGGAAATCCGAGTGCGCTATCACCGTCGATAGCACTGGCGGCGAGGTATGTGTGGAGAGCATAGAGGGCGGAGACCCGTTAAAAATGCTCAAGGTTACTGAAGTGATAAAGGCGATTGGCCGTGGCTTTTCGCCCGAAAATGCGTTTGCACTCCTTGCGGATGATTTCCTACTCCTCGAGGTCATCTCTCTTTCGCATCTCTCGCCGAAGACGCTAACCCGAGTGAAAGGGCGGATAATCGGTCGAAATGGTAAGACGAGACGGATACTAGAGGAGTTAGCAAACGTTAAAATCTCCGTTTACGGGAAGACGATCAGCGTAATCGGTGATGCGGAGCGGATACGAACAGCGCATGACGCAATCGAGCTGCTGATACAGGGCTCATCCCACAGCTCGGTGTATAGCTTCTTGGAGCGGAAGCGTCGAGCGAAAGCGGAGCAGGAAGAATGGTGATACTGGTGAACACCGACGAGTTACAACGAGCCTTTAAGAATCAGTATTATAGCTTCGTAGATCGTACTTTGTAATGTTTAGCTTACCTATTTGAAAGATGGAAGAGGCGCGTGGCGACGAGGAAGAGAGGAAGAGGCTGGTTGACCATCTTAGGCGACAGGGAGTTAGTGAGGCGGTTTTAACTGCGATGCTCCAGGTCAAACGAGATCTTTTCGTGCCTCAATACCTCAGGCCTCAGGCCTACGCCGATTATCCACTGCCCATTGGCGAAGGGCAGACGATAAGCGCGCCGCATATGGTTGCGATGATGTGCGATTGCTTAGAGCTTGAACGGAATGATAAAGTGCTTGAGATCGGCGCAGGCTCGGGATATCATGCCGCGGTCATTGCTGAGCTGATAGGCGATGAGGGCCGCGTTTATTCCGTGGAGCGGATCCCGTGGCTGGTGGAGTTCGCACGGGGAAACCTTGAGCGTGCGGGATATACAAATGTGACGGTACTTTCGGGTGACGGAACTCTGGGCCTGCCGGAACATGCGCCCTATGACAAGATAAGCGTGACCTGTGCGGCTCCTGACGTGCCGCCGCCGTTACTCGAGCAGTTGAAACCCTGTGGAAAACTGATTATACCGATCGGGAAATACCGGCAGGTGCTCTATTTACTGGAGAAGATAAACGGCGTAAAGCGAGAACGAAAAGCCGATGTGGTTTTCGTGCCGTTGTTAGGCAAATATGGATTCAAGGGGGATTAACACGAGCAGAGGAATGAACATGAGCGGAAGTATACTATCACCGGCGAGTGGGAAAGTATTGAGGATCGGAGAAGAAGGAGGGAGCAGAACGATCACCATATTCATGCATCTTCATAATGTACACGTAACGTCCGCGCCGTTAGATGCCGTGGTGAAGAAGATAACGCCAGAAAAGGGCTCTTTTAAGCCCGCGTACCTTCGCAGTGCTGATTTCAATACAAAGAATACTATAGAATTAGGCACGGAATATGGCGATTTAAAAGTAGTACAAATAGCAGGATTCTTCACGCGGAAAATACTGTGCGACGTGAAAGAAGGGCAGGAAGTGCGGAAAGGAGAGCGGATAGGTAAGATCTGCTTCGGTTCTCGTGTGGACATAAGCATTCCCAAGGGATTCGAGGTGCTCGTGGAAGAAGGCACCCGTGTAAAGTGCGGGAAAACGACGATCGCTGCGGTGCGGGCCGGGAAATAACAATCGAAAATTGCAAAGTAAAGCAAAGCAAGCGTGCACTATTCGCTGTTTACGTTTACTGCGTTACTGAGTGTTCCCACCATTTCATGATATACTCCGGCAGCCTGAACCCGTGTTCGTCCAGTCGTTCCACCAGGTGTAGCGGAAGCGGGCTGAGCGCAAACGTCGCACGCTCGTAGAAATTCGTCGGCGTTGAGTTAATAATGAGACTCTCAGACGCGCGTGATAAGGTGGATTCATTACCTACGGCTGAATAAACGTACGCGCCGGATTTCTTCTGATCTCGACTCCATTCTAAAACGGACTCCGTCTCGCCCGACCAGGAGACAAAAAACAGGATATCACACGCGCGAGGTCGTGGTGCAAACGGTCCAGACAAATAGGCCTCGTCGCCCAAGGCTCGTTTCACATGCTGCAGCCGTATCGCAGTCATCTTTGCCACGTTTCGTGCGGGGCCGAGCCCACCCAGGGTTATACGGCTTCTCGTCTCCAACTTGGCAATGAGCTCGCGGTACATATCCGAGCGAACAAAGCCATCCACAATATCACCGATCACCGTAAATTCTTCCTCTATCTTTTTAAATACCACTGTGTCATCTTTTTTCTTGTTTATCGCTTCCTTCATCTTCTGAAAGAGCAGTAACGAGCTCAATTCATAGATGTCGTTCATTATGCCGTGTTTGAGATATTCGTTCTTGGTGCCCGGTATTCCTTCTCGCCCTTCCAGTTCGACAACATGCCCATACGCCTTCTCGCCCACCTGTCCGATCGACGAGTTCCGATCCGAGACGATGGCATCGATCGTGAATTTGTCGCTCTTGTTCCGCTCGATGTAATCAGAGAGCTGCTTAACCACGATTTTGGGTGTTGTCGTCTCGCCACTGCCGGAATTAACGAGCAGTGCTATCCGCTCATACTTCTTCTCCAAGATCGGTGCGGCCTCTAGGATATTTCGACCAGGGAAATCAATGTCTATCACCGTCTTTACTTCCTTATTCATCTGGCCCATGCCGATATACAGCGCGCTCTGCGACCTGCCCTCGCCGATGAGGATGATACAATCCGCGTCGTTGAGGTCCTCGAAGAAGGGCTTAAAATCGCGCTTATTAACGTTGCGAACGTTTTTTACGACGGTATTGATATACCCTACTTCCCGGCTGACGTTATTTGATGCCATACACCGTAGAGATAGTAACTATATTCGTGTTTAAGCTTTTCGCTTTCTCAATATGCGCGAGCGACATACACCCTCTTTGCAGGTCGTGAGCAAATCACGCAGTTACCTTCGCCCTCTTCGCGCTCTCCGACTGTCTCGTTTACTGCCTCGCCTAACACACTTACGCCAAGCTGCTCCTCTATCGCCTGCCCGCATTCTTCGCTGCTACATAGGAAGAGGGATACGATGCCTCGTTCAGCCTTTCTTTTCAACTCGGCCATCTTCTCCTCGCTGCTCTCGTTATTTCCGCCGTTCTCGTCGTAGGTATAAATAGAA
Organism: Desulfobacteria bacterium; assembly: GCA_035528755.1. Lineage (GTDB taxonomy): Archaea > Halobacteriota > Syntropharchaeia > Alkanophagales > Methanospirareceae > JACGMN01. The sequence continues at coordinate 7,918 of DATKXZ010000075.1, forward strand.
GTGCGTAGCGCTTCTTTCGCATCGTCGTGAATGCTCGTTTTGATTTCTTCCAGCGTTCGTTGCACTTCAGGTACAACATCACGAAGCGGGACGTGTTTCCGGCCGCCGTCGCTTCTCGTTACGAATTCGCAGCTCTTGCTCTTCAAATCCCGCGGGCCTAGCTCGATCCGCAAGGGCACGCCGCGCATCTCCCACCGGTAATACTTTGCGCCAGGTCTGTCCTCCGAGTCGTCCAAAAACGCTCTTATGCCTGCTTTCTTTAATTCCTCGTATACTGCAATGCATGCATCCGCTACAGGATTTCCGCCGTTTTCGCTTCCTCCTGCCTTGCGTGAGAAAAGTATCGGCACGATAACGACCTGTATGGGTGCAACGTCAGGTGGCAGTACAAGGCCATGATCATCACCGTGAATCGCGATCACCGAGGCGACGCATCGCTCCGAAATGCCGTAACAGGTCTGATTCACGAACTGCAAAGCGCCGTCTTTATCCTCATATTTTATGTCAAAGGTTCGTGCGAAGCTCTCGCCGAGCAGATGGATCGTCCCGATTTGCAACGTCCTTCCGTCTGGCATAACGGTATCAAAGGCGATAGAATAATCCGCGCCCGGGAATTTGTCCCAATCGGGTCGTCGTGTAATCACATAAGGGACTGCAAGCTGGTCAAAGAAGCTTTTGTATAACGTCATCGCCTTCTTTACCTGCTCCTCTGCATCTGCCAAGGTTGCGTGCGCAGTGTGCGCCTCTTTGAATGACGTTATCTCCCGCAGCCGAATGAGCGGTCGTGTATGCTTCGTCTCATATCTGAACGTATTCACAACCTGGTAGATCCTGATAGGTAAGTCGCGATGCGACCGTATCCAGACTTTAAACACAGGATAGATCGCGGTCTCCGAGGTAGGGCGAAGTGCAAGTGGGATATCCAATTCGGTGCTCCCGCCTCGGGTCACCCAAAAGACCTCCTCCTCGAAGCCCTTTATGTGCTCCTTCTCCTTCATCAGCTCGTCCTTCGGTATGAGCAGAGGGAACTTCACCTCGTCGTGCTCCTCGTTCAATAGCGACCGCAGAATGCTGTAAACGAGATTCCGCAACTTGTAGCCGTAGGGATACCAGACATACACGCCCTTCACCGGATACCGGATGTCCAGAATCTCTGCTCGTTTCAAGATCTCGCCATACCACTCGCTGAAGTTACCTTCCTTTTGTATGATGGTCTGAGCTTCCTCTTTGCGTTGCATTGTTACTGAAAGCCGCTGGTGGGATTTGAACCCACGACCTGCTGATTACGAATCAGCTGCTCTACCTCTAAGCCACAGCGGCATCTTTACTAGACGTGCAGGTAATCCTTTGTGAGCCATAGTATTTATATACTACAAAAAAGCAAAGGATTGTTATGAAGAAAGAAGAGCTGGTACATCTCCATATGTTATTGGCTCAGATGAAGAAGTATTGTGAGGAGCACGGTTTGGATTGCGATTTCAAGAAATATAACGAGCTTGCGATCTCGCCGTTTCAAGTACATCGCAGCAAGGACGAGCACAAGCAGGCTATTTTTGTGTTAGGATCCGAACTCGCATCAATGGCGGCGAAGAGCAATTTCATCGGCTATAAGTAGCCAACAAGCAGAGAAAAAACGTGCTTCTCGAGTAAGGAAGATAGCGCCATTTCTGGATTCTGGTCTTAGGATGTGTACTCTCCTACCGGTAATAAAAAGGCCTTATTGTAAATGCCTCCTGTGTTAATATTATTCGAAATCATTATACTACGGCAATGTTGCCCTGTTTGAGCAATCCCTGAACAGAAGATGATGACCGTTACCTAGCGGTGTGATTAGGATTAGTGAGATAAAAGCGAATAAAACGCTTCTACTATCTCCTTTCCTTCCATAAAAATCATGCCGCGCTCCGATGCGAACGCCTTAGCATCCGTCTTGGATAGCGCTCTTCCTGATTTGGTATCTAACATCTCGCAAATCACCATAGCTGGAGGTATGCCTGCAAGCAGAGCCAACGCCACGGAAAGCTCTGTCTGGCCTCTCCTTTCATCGAGCAGGCCATCCGCAGCTCTGAGTAAGGCGACATGCCCTGGCGCTCGGAATTCCGTATAAAAATCGTACGAGCGGTCACTACCGTTTGCTACTCTCTCCACCGCTTCGCCTATCTTAGTTATTGTCAAAGCTCTGTCCCTATCTGTTATGCCGGTGAATGTATCACGATGGTTCACCCAAAGGGAGAAGGAAGAGCGTTTATCGTACTGAAGGTCGCCTTTTCCCTCTACTACCTTCCTGAGGTACGAGTAGTTGTCATTCATGTTCTTCAGAATATCACTCATGAGTGGAAGGCCGAGTTTATCAGCAGCAGTAGGTGGGATGGCAACACATATAAGCCCGCCGGCCTCGTTCCTGAAATACGCGACCGTCCGGGGCGTCACAAAGGAAGCAGGTACGACAAAGTCCGTCTCGCCTTCTCTATCTTCCGCATCGTAGATCAATACGAGTCTTCCTTCTTGTACGTATTCTATGCCCTTCTTTACCGATTCTGGGATGTTGTTCGTGCTCATAGTTCTTTATATCACCACTCTCGTTCGTACCTCGTCCCCGTTCTTAAGATCAAGCTCGCCGCGTAGGTAAACAGGCGAAATGATCTCCAGAATATCGTCGGGATAGTGTGTGCGATCGGGAACGATAACCGCGCTTTTTATTCCTTCCGCTCGCTCATTCAAGATCTTACAGGGGAAACACTTGCCACCGCCAAAGGTCCTGTTCTCGGATTCGAAACGCTCTATTGTTATTCCTTTGCGCCCATCAAGCTTCTTCCGTGCTACGATACAGAGCAAGTCAAGGCTAAGATTCAGAGTGCCGGGGAATGGTATGAAGCCCAATTTAGCCTCGAATTGCTTCTTATATCCATTAAGCATCGTGTAATATCCGCCCTCGCCCAGGCCAGTAACCAAACGTCCTGCGATCTCAACCTCGATCTTCGGTGTGGAAAAAAAGAGCTCCTGGTATTCGTAACATTCCTTCTTTAAGAACTCTACGCCCTTCGTGGTCAGCATTATCCACTGGCCATCCGCGATTATTCTCCGGTGCACGAGACCTTCTCTTTCAAGCTCTTGCAGCCGCCTCGCTGCCGTTTGTACGCTTGCTCTAATACCCTCGGCGAAATGACCGGAGGATAATTTAATCGGCTGTTCTATCGCACCTAACAACGCGAGCTTCCGTAACGGAAATATTATGTCTCCACCCATCTTCTTCGCGACCACGTCAATTTTGAGATACATCTCATAAATAGGAGAGAGCATATATAAAGTTTGATGTTTCTGGATACCGGTGTGGATGCCGGTGAATTTTCCTGGCACTACCTGGATATAAGGAATCTTAAGCGCACAAGGAACTATTTGCGCGTTATACACGTGTGGGTGATCCTTTCAATAACATACCGACAAACAATCCGAAAAATAGACCTGACAAATGCGCGGTATGGGCAATCATGTCGCCGGAACCCATCATTGCGAAATCGATGAGCGCGAATAAAATCACGGTGAGCCACATTTCCAGCGGTATAAAGAAGAAGAGGTACACTTTCATCCGCGGCATCAACACCGCGAGGGTCGCGAATATCCCGCTTAATGCCCCGCTTGCGCCGACGACTGGGCTAATTGAAGTTAAACTCCAGCCAAGGCCCGCAACGATCCCCGAGATAAAAAATACCATCAGAAATTTCGAACTTCCTATCTTCCGCTCCAGTACCGGGCCGAAGAAGACGAAGAAGAGCATATTAAATAAGAAATGCTGGAAATGTTGCGTAGAGTGGAGGAAGATGTGCGTTACTAACGTCCAGGGTCTTGCCGTTACAAGTGCCGGAACGAGTTTAAAATACTCGGTATAGGCGGGGACAAGTAATTGCACGACAAACGAGATGGAAATGAGAAACAGAAGCAGGAACGAATAGTTTCCAGCAAAGATGCCCCAGAGGGGTTTTTTATAACTGCTTTTATCCCGTCCAAAACCCCGTCGTTCTTGCTGGAATTCTAAAGGAATGGCAGATGTGCCCCGGGCTGCACGATCTCGTTTATACGCTTCGAGTCCAACGCACCAGTGCATTTCCGGCTGGAGATGACTCTTACACAAGGTATCGCCGCAGTACTTGCATTTGTACAACGCCGGTTTGCCGCAGACGGTGCACGTGCGTCGTGTTCGTGCCATATCTTTGAAGAGAACGGCAGTACATTTAAATTTTGCATTTTCACAACGCCGTTCGCCACCTTTGATCGCTTCGCATTCTCTCGAACTGCCTAACTAAAAAAAAACTTCTTCGCGTCACGGCGTTTCTCTCATCCGGCGCGGCTACGCAATAATATTGCCCAGCAGATAGGTGCTCTTCGCCTCCGTTATCCGTGCAGTGTACGTGGCCCCGAGTGGCAACGGTCTCTTTAGTATTACCTGCCGGTACGATGGATCGCGGCCGATTACGCCGCCCTTTTTGCCCCGCTCCGTGACCAAAATAGGAACTACCTTGCCTTCCTGAGCGGTGTTCCGTTCAAGAGCGATCTGGTGATAGAGCGACGAGATAATTCTCGATCTCTTCTTCTTCTCACGCTCCAGCAAGTCCTTCAGTCTGGCTGCTTCCGTACCTGGTCGGGGTGAGAACCGCGTGATGTTCACCTTTTCCGGCTTTATTTCTTTCAGCAAGTTCAGAGAGTCAAAGAAGTCGTCTTCGGTCTCTGTGGGAAAGCCGATGATGAAGTCCGTAGATACCGTGCAGTGTTCGAATCGCTGCCGTATCCGTTTTACGAGTTCCACGAACTCCGCAGTTTTATAATTTCTATTCATATCCCTTACCACCGTATCCGAGCCTGACTGCACGGGCACGTGAAAGAATTTGAATATCTTTGTGGAATCGAACGAGTCCAGGAGTTCATCAAGGATGTGAATCACTGTAAAGGGGTTCATCATACCCACCCGTATTCTGAAATCGCCGTCCACGGCTGTTATCATCTCTAACAGCTCCGGCAGCTTCATTGCGCTTGGCTTATCCAGGCCATACGCGCTACAGTCCTGGGCGGTAATCCGTATCTCCTTTGCACCGCGTTCCACCGCACTTTTCACGGCTTCGCGTATCCGCGCAGGCGGAAGACTCTTCAAGTTGCCACGCGCTTGCTTCACGATGCAGTACGAGCAGTTCCCCACGCAGCCCATTGCAATCGGAATCACACTGATGACCCCGTCACAATCCAGTTTGTGTTCCCCGTTAAGGCCCTTGTAGAGGTCTTGCGGTGTTACCATTCTTATATCTTCGCCAAACAGGCTTTTTACCAATTCGGGCTGTGCCGCAGCCATGCAACCCGCTATAACCACCTCTTTACCCGCTTCCTGCAAGCTCTTCAGCCTCTTTATCACATTGAGCTCCGTCCGCTTCGTTACGGTGCACGTATTCACGATAACGACCTCGGCTTCGGGTTCCGCGACGATTGCGTGCCCCTGTTCCCTGAGAATCGCGCTCAACGTCAGCGTGTCCCCTACATTGGCAGTGCAGCCGAAGGTTTCGAGATGAATTTTTTTAGAGTCCGCAAACATATCGATCAGATACATGTCCGTTTCCTTTGGGTAGTGACGACAAGGAATAAAGTTAAAGGTAATTTATTGATAACTACTTTTTAGAAAGAAAGGTTTAACTGAATGAAAAGATGAATCAAACGTCGAAGCGAAAGATAGAGCAACTCCGAATCTGTACGGAGAAGGACGTGGAAGTGAGAGAGTCTTGCTTTGGAGACCTTAAGCTCATCCATGTTGCGTTACCGGAAATAGATAAAGATGAGATAAGTTTGAAGACGGAGTTTCTGGACTTTTCCTTTAGTTATCCGATAATGATCGCGTCGATTACCGGCGGGCATCCGGAGACGAAGCAGATAAATGCGATTCTCGCGGAGGCTGCGGAGGCGCTCGATGTGGGTATAGGCGTGGGCTCGCAGCGAGCGGCACTGGAAGACGCGGAGCAGGAGGATTCGTTCCGCGTGGTTCGCGACGTTGCACCTGATTCGTTCATTTATGCTAACTTAGGCGCTCCGCAATTGAAGGAATACGGGATAGAAGGCGTAGAGCGCGTTATTGATATGATCGATGCGGATGCGGTTGCAATACATCTCAACTTCTTGCAGGAAGCTATCCAGCCGGAGGGCAATGTAGACGCCCGAGGCTGCCTTGGTGCGATAGGGGAGGTCTGCGAGGCGATAAAGAAGCCGGTGATTGTGAAGGAAACTGGTGCCGGGATTGGTTACGCGGTGGCGAAGAAGCTGCACGATATCGGTGTGTCAGCAATAGACGTAGGAGGGTTCGGAGGCACGAGTCTGGCTGCTGCGGAGATCTACCGTGCGAAAGCAGAGCAGGATGATTTAGGAGAGCATTTAGGGAACCTTTTTGGCTGGGACTGGGGCATTACGACGGTGGAGAGCATTGTAGAGTGCAGTGCGATTCCGTTCCCCAGTCCGATAATCGCTACGGGCGGAATACGGAACGGTCTTGATGTTGCAAAGAGCCTCGCTCTGGGTGCGGATATCTGTAGTGCCGCTTTACCGTTCCTGAAACCCGCGATGAAACACCTGAATGCGAAGAGCGTCGTGGCGAAAATAGCGGAGATGGGTGAGGAATTGAAGATTGCCATGTTCTTAACCGGCTGTCAGACCCCCGCAGACCTGAAAGAAGCGGAGGTGGTAGTAACAGGGAAAACGAGGGAGATAATGGAGCAGAGCGGGTTTTTCGAGCGCGTGAAACGGAGAAAGCGGGCCCCTTAATGGGAGCACTGAACGGGGTAATCGTTTGAGATTGATTTGCCGGTGTGTGACGATTTCTTCCGGTTTTAGTTGTGGGCGGGATAGAGCAGAGCGCATTGTAATTTCGCACGAGGGAACGATATCTGTTTAAAGAATAACCTCCTACCTACTATTTACGGTTTGGGGGTGCTTCTTTCTATGCACGGAAGCGATGAAGAGAAAGCGACTGTTCCAAATGCACTTATAACGGAGAAGAGTCCGTATCTGCTTCAGCATGCGTATAACCCCGTTAATTGGTATCCCTGGGGTGAGGAAGCGTTGAAACGTGCTAAGGATGAGGACAAACCGATCTTCCTCAGTATTGGCTTTGCGACCTGTCATTGGTGCCACGTAATGGCACGCGAATCCTTTGAGAATCCACAGACCGCGGAGATCCTCCACGAGCACTTTGTCTGCATCAAAGTGGATCGCGAAGAGCGCCCAGACCTGGACGAGATCTACATGAAAGCGGTGCAGATGATGGCGAGCACGGGTGGCTGGCCGCTGTCGGTCTTCCTTACGCCCGACCTGAAGCCGTTCTACGGTGGGACCTATTTCCCTCCTGCACCTCTACATGGCTTACCGGCCTTTAACGATCTGCTTCGTACCATTGCGGACTCATGGCGAACGAAGCGGGAACAGATAGAGCGGAGTTCAGAAGAGGTTATACGGCTCGTGCGTGAGATATACCAGCATAAGCCGCCAGCGGGCGTGGAGGAGGCGCTCTCAGCAGATCTGCTTGATAATGCGTACGAGCAACTCGTTCTCCAGTTCGATTCGACCTACGGCGGATTTGGCGCAGAGGTGGCTGCGTGGTCGGTGCAAAAGCCGAAGTTCCCGTTGCCCAGCTATCTCTCGTTCCTTCTTCGGTATCATTACAGAACGCAGGAGGATTATGCACTGAAGATGGTGACGAAGACATTGTATGGGATGGCGCGGGGCGGCATCTTCGACCACCTGGGTGGTGGTTTCCATCGCTATTCGACCGATAACCGCTGGCTGGTGCCGCATTTCGAGAAGATGCTGTACGATAACGCGCTTTTAGCCCGGGTTTATACAGAGACGTATCAAGTGACGCGTGACTCGTTCTTCGCACAGATTGCGAGCCGGACGCTGGAGTGGGTGCTGCGCGAGATGACCGACCCTGAAGGAGGCTTTTACTCCGCGATGGACGCAGACAGCGCGGGCTTGGAAGGTGCTTTCTACGTCTGGGATCCTGTGGAGATAACGTCAGTGCTGGGGAAAGAGCAGGGCGAAGCGCTCTGTTGTTACTACGGGGTGACACCGCAGGGCAACTTCGAGCGCGGAAAAAGCGTGCTTTACCGAGCTGAGGTAGCGGAAGACTTCGATGAAGTTACTATTCAGACGAGTCGCCAGAAGCTGCTGGAGGCACGGAGCAAGCGGATACGACCGGCGACCGATGACAAGATCATAACCGGCTGGAACGGGCTCATGATCTCTGCGTTCGCTGTTGGCTATCGTGTGTTCCGTGAGAGGCGCTATCTCGATGCGGCAACGTCCGCAGCTCGCTTTACCATCGGCAATCTCCGGGACGATGGGCAGTTGTTGAGACGCTATCGAGACGGCGAGGCTTCGATTCCAGGGACTCTGGAAGATTACGCGTATCTTGTTGCGGGATTGCTTGATCTTTACGAAGCCTGTTTCGAATCGCACTGGTTACGCGAGGCGTTGCAACTGACCGGTGCTATGACTGAGCTGTTCTGGGACAAAGCGGATGGTGGATTCTTCTCCAATCGTGCAGACGAAGCAGAACTTGCCGTAGCCATAAAGGATGCGTACGACGGGCCGATTCCCTCTGGCAACTCGGTTGCCGCGCAGAACATCCTTCGACTCGCAGCGCTAACGGATAATGACGAACTGAAGAAGCGGGCTGAAACCATTTTTCGCGCTTTCCGTGCGACATTGGAACAGAGCCCGCTGGAGCACACACAAATGCTCTGTGCCGTTGCGTTCTCTCTCAGTAGCCCCGCACAGGTCGTACTAGCGAGCCGTGACAGAGAAGAGGCGCAGGCATTTGCGGCTGAACTTGGGCGTCATTTTCTGCCGAATAACGTCGTCGCGTTCTCACAGCCGGGCGTTACGGAGGCTGAACATCCTGAGTTGACACCGCTCATTAGCGGTAAAGTAGCGATAGAAGGAAAGCCGACGGTGTATATCTGCGAGAACTACACGTGCAAAGCGCCGATCACGGATCTGGAAGATTTGAAGCGGATGTTATCTCATCGTGAGTAGGTAAAGTATGTGTCCTTGAATCTTCGCCCTTTAAAACTCATTTAATTTTCGCTGTCCCTTATTTACGCCAATCAGTCTTCTCAATACTTCATAATCTCCCTTATACGTATTGAGATGACTACGTGCAGGCTGATACAGTGGCCAAAATATGATCGGTAATGAGTTGTAGCTCAATGCGATTCCTTCGTTATAATCATTAACGGCCTTGATCGCTTTAATTTTTCTATAAAAGAGTGTTTTCTGATTAGATAGTTTTTCAAGTATCGGACTGTCACTGTTCTGCTCATATAATATGGTGGCAACGTTTTCGCATCCAAACTTTCCAAAAGAAACTACAATTTCAGGTTGTACGATTTTTAAGAGGTCTCTAATATGATTCCTACAGCATGTTAGATATCCATAGAAATGAGTGCTGGGATTATTGCTCCCACCAAAACAAAGCATCGAATTCGTCATGAAAACACCGTTTTCTTCTAAAAAATTATTCACCCGGTCCTCATCGTAAGGGCAAGCTAAAAGATTTTTCCAGAAATTCCTCCAGGTCGGCCCCCAGGTATTAATTTTCTTCCAATAGTTATCCAAAGGAAAGCTATGTTCATTCTTTTGCGCATAAAATGGAGAGAAATGTTTGTAATCGATTCCGATTATCATTAATTTGGTCTTTTCGCTCCTTCGGAAAAGCATGCACCGATCTAACCACGGAAGTAATCCTATTGCAAATTTTCCGGAATCGCGCTGACCAATCGCATCATCAATATTTGAAGAGTTCTTGAAGACTTTTCTTAAAAACGCATCATCTCTTTCAATACCATTGCAATAGTTACTAATCTGATCCTCAGTTAACAAATCTGAAAGAGGAATTGGGCGTACTAAAGCGTTTACAGGATTATCCTGTCGAGTCGGGTAAGTCAAAGCACATTTATTACAATTTGCTATTCTATTCAGTAGCGAGGATAGCGCCCCATTACGATCAAGTAGCTTGTAGCCCGTAATGATTTGAGCACTCTGCTCTAGAGAATATTGTTCCATAATGCTCCACCCATATGCCTTTACTTGCCCTTACGAAACGAAGTGTCGCCACAAACAGCGTGTTATCAGCCATTGCCAACATTGTACCTCATTTAACCGTCTCGAATGAAAACCTGAATGTGTATTTCTTCAGTTGAAGGTCAGGCACTGCACGAGTCGCAAATACTACGCGACGAGGAAAATCCCCAGCTACCAAAATGCCCCTGACGGGCTTCTGTTCCTTCTCACTAAGGGCCCCAATATATGACAATATTTGAGCAACGCAATCAGAATTAGCAGCGCCAGCTTTTAGTTCTACGACGACAATAGCACCTTGCTGGTCTTCGGCTGTAATATCAATTCTACCCGCCTCAGTTGTTCTCTCCTTTCCTCCATCAATAATCTTGAGTCCCTGCTCTAGCTGTTCAATGTTAGAACGCAGAGCTATTTGGAGGTCGCGCTCCAGCCCAAAAGTTGTCTCCACTGCCTCGATGACTTCTTCAGCTTCCGAAGGTTCGGTATAGCGGCCCATTGTCAAATGAGCTTTAATTGCGCTAACCGTTCCTGGAGCTACTCCGACTTTCGCAGCGATTTGCTCTCTGCTTAATTTACCTTTTTGTATCAAGGCAATGACTTCAGATTTCTGCTTTTCTGATATTGGACTCATTTACCTCTCACCCCAACAATGACAGATAACATAACATACGAAATTCGCTTTCTTCGAATTATCTTATCTTAATAGACTTATAAGGTATATGTTGCTAAAACACCCCGTCGATCTCGGCACCACAGTGGGGGCAGTGCGAGCCATTCATATTGTTCTCCTGGATCTGGAATCCGTAGCGGCGAATGAGTAGCGTGCCGCACTTGTAGCAGTAGGTGTTCTCGCCACCCCCACCCGGAACGTTGCCTTCATACACGTACCGCAAGCCGACCTCAAGCCCGATGTCACGCGCTTTGTGCAGGGTTGTAATCGGCGTCCGGGGCAGATCGGTGAGCTTGTAGGTGGGATAGAACTGCGATATATGCCAGGGTATGTCCACGCCGACACCTTTGATGAATTCTGCGATCCCCCGGAAATCCGCTTCAGTGTCGTTCAGCGTCGGTATGACCAGCGTGGTCACTTCTACCCAGACGCCGAGACTTTTATAAAGCGCTATCGCGTCGAGTACAGGCTGTAGATGCCCGCCGCAATTCTTATGGTACAGCTCTTCCGAGAGCCCTTTCAGGTCTATATTTATTCCGTCCAAAACGGGTGCGAGCGTACGGATAGCCTCTTCCGAGGTGTACCCGTTCGAGACGAAGACGTTGCAGATCCCTGCTTCGTGCGCGAGTTTTGCAATATCGTAGGCGTACTCGAAGAAGACGGTCGGTTCGACGTAGGTATAGGCGATGCTTCTGCAATGGTAATGCTTGGCGACCGTAACGACCTCCTCGGGAGATTTGTACTCGCCCGCTATCCGCTTCCGGTCCTTCGGCATCTGAGAAATATCGTAGTTCTGGCAGTTCCGGCAGCGGAAGTTGCAGCCAACGGTCGCAATCGAGTAGGCCGTTGAGCCAGGATAGAAATGGAATAGCGGCTTCTTCTCTATCGGGTCTATCGCCTGCGCCACGACCTTACCGTAGACGAGACTGTAAAGGACGCCGTCCCGGTTCTCACGCACGGCGCAGATCCCTCTCTTCGACTCGTTTATCTTACACTGATGTGGGCAGAGGTGGCATCGAACGGCGCTCTCTTCCAGCTTCTCGTAGAACCATGCTTCTTTCAATTTATCGTCAAACCTCCTCCCCGCGTTAGCATACATACCCTATTCACGCGCAGTGTGCTTTCCTATAGTTAAACTCGTGGGTGCATCTTTATATAACCCACGTAGAACCTTTGCATCAGCCTCCACTCGACGTTTTAACGCACGGGCGTTGAGCACGTAGCGGGTGGCGCACTCGGCGCAAATCAGGTTAGAAAAGCCGCTGGAAAGCTTCTCGTATGCTATAGCCTTGCTGCAACACAAACTGCAGGCCTTGCGTTCGCGTTTCGCATTCGCCTGCTCTTCGTGCGAAAGCTCGAGTATCCTGGTGATTTCTCTCGCGTTGATCACCCAGGAGAACGGGAAGGTAACGGGATATTCAACGGTCGTCGCGAGTTCGGCATGGCTCAATCCCACGGCGCCGGGTTCATTCGATGTCGACGGCTCGTCTGGCGCTACGCCTGCTTCGGGCTCGTACGAGATCGCGATAACGTGCTGGCCCGTCTCGTGTTTACGATCGATCACGATTCCACGGCGTTCGAACTCAGCCTGCGCTTGCTCGAGCAATACGGCCAAGCTCTGTGACGGTATGTCCAAGCCCAGGCAGTCCCGTAATTCACGCACGGTTCCGCGCCACGGCCCTTCTTCTTCTGTTATTAATCGAACAATCAAATCGAGAATATTCGGTGTTTTATCCGTGGTCTTGACGTTGACGTATGCGCTCAGGTCCGTCTGTACAGTTCTTGCGCTCATTCGTTATCCTTATTTGGTAGAATGCCAGGACTCGCAGAGATGCATAAACTCCTCCCAGGCGCTTTGATACTCAGCATCGCAGTATTCCTTCCATTCAAACGCGCCGGTGGGTTTGTCCAATCGCAGGATGCCCATGCCCTCGATCTGCCCGCCGGTTCGTTCCTCGTAGCCGGTTCGATACGCTGCGATCTGAAGCGAATAATCGGGATAGACCGCTTTCGAGGTCTTTATATCAATGAGGTATAGCGCGCCGTTAATATACCCGACGAGGTCTACCGTCCCGCCGTAGCCGTTGTCGCTCCATATCCTTCGTTCGCAGTCTACCAGCGTGAACCCGCTCGTGCACTGCCAGTCCCGGAATGCGGCGAACGATTTCGAGATCTCATCGCAGTAAAGCTCGTCAAGCGATTCGTCGTTGAGGTAGCGTTCGATAGTGCGATGCGTCTTCGTGCCGACGTACGCGGCGTGTGAGGAGATTTTTTTCCAGTTTGGAGTCCGGCTCTTCCACGCGATCAAGTGCGGGTTCGGAATCAATCGCATAATAGTGGTCACACTGGGAAGAATACCGATGGGAGTGCGATAGAAATGGCCTTCGGAACGCTCGATCAGCTCTATCTTCTCATTCATCCTTCTTGTTTCGTGCTCCCCTTTGCGTGCTCGAAGCGGCAGCAGCAGCAGCACCACCACCACCACTACTCGGAACGTTAACTCCATCGGAAACGATACTATAAATAATTTTCCTTTTTTATACGCGAGGACTCGGCCAGTAAATCGTTTCAAAGCGCATACAGTGCGGTTATTTCTCGGGTATAACGTGGAGGGAATAAGAGCGCAGCCATTATTATTGCTTTAGCGGGTTAGGTAGCTTTTCTCGGTTATCGGAGACCACAATCAGACTTTTAATTTGCCACCTACGCCTTGGATGCTCCACGTTCGTGATCCGTAACAGGGGACTTCTCTATTTCCGATGTATTCCTGGAATTCGCAGGTCTTCGCGGAAGCAGGGGAACTTCTCTTGGCAGAGCGCAATGCGTGGTTGTTTATTTCTTTCTAGCACTACCTCAAAGTCGCCCTGGTCCCCCCCACAGTTTGGGCAGACCCAATCATCGGGCAGGTGATCAAACGGCACCTTCGATCCTATCGAGCCCTCGTGATCGCCTTCGTTAGGGTCATGATGTACCCTCAAGTCAGGCATTCAAATTTTCTTAGTTTCATAGCGCCTCATCAGAATATATGTATAGTACTACATAAAATGATTGTGGGAGTATTAATATAGAGATCAATAGACATACAAGTCCTACACAATTATGAAAGTGTAGATATATGCCACGATCGGGGCCCCTCGTGGGCGAAGTCGCTGCGGGTTATGTACGGCAATTTTCAGCGTGATAGTCCTGATTTACAGGTGCATTGAGACTATGATATGAGAAGCGCATAGCGCGCGGCGCGCTAGCTACGGCGTTATAACAGCTCTTCGAGTAGCTCTGTAGCATCCCGCACGAACGTGGGGCAGAGCGTGGTGAAGAGGTTCTGTTCTTTCGCACGTTTCATTCCTTCTGGTGTGCTAAGATCGCACCCGAGCAGTTCCGTACAGCTAATGGATCCGTTACGTGCTTTGAATTTTTCAGCAAACGCCTTAACAAGTCGGTATGTCTTCTTTTTTGTTTCCTTATCGTCTGCGTCTGTCTGACCGCATTTCAGGCCGATCACCATGAACGCGCCTGTTACCGCACCGCAGGTTTCACCCAGATGACCCATGCCGCCGCCAAACGCGCTCGCAACTTTTAAGGCACGGTCACGATCTAAGCCGAATAGTTCCGCGTACGTGGCGAGCACGGCTTGCGAGCAGCTGAACCCGTCGTTAAAGCATGAAACTGCACGCTCTACGTTATTCATTCTTTTTAGCTGGCTCCCGCAGTCAGGGGTTATTTATTATTCCTTGACTTCCTCAAAGTCCGCTTTGCTCGCACCGCAGACAGGGCACAACCAATCGTCCGGGAGATCGTCAAATGCTGTTCCCGGTGCTATCCCCCCGTCTGGATCGCCTTGTTCCGGGTCGTAGACGTAATCACATAACGTGCATTTGTATTTTTTCATTGTGTATAATGTATAACCTCCTTCCATTTTTCCTTTCCTAAGGACCTTATGGAAGAAGTGGATGTCACACCACCAGAACAAATTGGCTGTTTCTCTCTCTCTCGGTCTCAATTCTCAGTAAAGGACATCTTCACCGACA
>DATKXZ010000076.1:0-20289 GCA_035528755.1 Desulfobacteria bacterium
AGGAATCGCTAATATAAGAATCAAACGGGTTTTAACTGTCCAATAATTCATAGACACGTTAAAACAAGCTGGAAGGAAAGCACGTGAGCTTTCTATGTATGTGTATCTTATCGGTTCTTAGATAATTGTTGGACAGCCTCGCGAACGTAGAAAATAATTACTACTTTCAGTTCTTTATCTACCAGGCAAATCACGTTCTGCAGAGTTCTTCCATGCGATCTTACAGGAGTCCATCTGCCTTGAGCCGGTTTTTGAGTTCTTCAAAATCTATGGTCAATTCATCGCGACGTTCGGCAACGAGGGCAATGTCATGGAGATCCTCCAGTAATTCCTCATATTCGTTGATGTCAAGAATCACGGCCGTCTTCTGGCCTTTTTCATTCACAATATACTGCTCACTAGATCCACTCATATGATCCACCTACAATCTCCTTACTTATAGTATACTTTTAACCGCTTTCTTTTTAAGATTTTTCAGAAAAGTTCATACGGTGGTTACAGGGATTTCTCGTGCACGGATTTGCCAGCGGCACTTGCCGCGTCGATATTTCACTATAAGGAATATTCCATCAAAGAGGTTAAGCGATATTTGCGGGAAAATGGGGTTCACGTGAGACTAAGATAATCATGTTTCTTCACTTAAAGTAACTTAAATTTGGGGCCGGAGGGCGGTTTCCCGCCCTTCGCAATATCGATATCAATGAGTATCTTTAGTCTTATCCTTATGTACACTCTCAAAAATGAGAGTGCGCGTTTTAAACTTGCTATTTGTTCTATCATTTTTTCCTCCTTATAATTCTATCAATATCCAAAAGGAGGCACTTGGCCCCATTGCAGATATGTTTTCCTTCCTAATAAGACTATCCGTGGGGCACAATGACTTTGAATTATGAGAACACACAATATTTGTCAGCAATATAGTGTTTGCAAAGTGTCGCTTGCGATCGCGAAACTCAAATCTACCTCACTTCAACCACACCTTCAAACACCGTTTCCGCAGGCCCCTGGAGGTACGCACCTTCCTCTTTTACCTCGACGATCAAATCCCCACCTAGTGTATGCACGATAACGGGCTCGTTCAGATGAACATACTCGAGCGTATTAAGCGCCAGAACGGAAGCAGTTGAGCCGGTTCCACAGGATAACGTCTCCCCGGCGCCGCGTTCATAGGTTCGCACCTGAATTTCGCTCATTCTCGCATTGTGGGGTTTATCCCCACAACCCGGGAAACCCTGTAAGGGTTTAATAAAATCAACATTCGTCCGGTTCGGGAACGCCTCGTGCGATTCGATAGCTTTCCCCACCGTATCCACGTCAAATCCTTCAAACGAATCAAGAATAACAACAGCGTGCGGATTCCCAAGACTCAACGTCGTTAGCGTAATCTCACCAATTTCATCATTCACGAAAAACGGCTCGTCCACTCGCTCAAACACCGGTTGCCCCATAAAAACTTTAATAGAAGTTACGGTACCGTTTTCATCAACTTTGACTTCAGGCACAATCAACCCGGCTAACGTCTCAACCCTTATGCTCTTCGTGCGCACTATACCTTTCCTGTAGACGTATTTGGCGAAGCACCGCATGCCGTTCCCGCACATCTCTGCCTCTGAACCGTCAGGATTGAAAATGCGCATCTTGACATCGTACGCGTCCGTTGTGGGGTTACCAATGTAAAGCACGCCGTCAGCACCGATCGAGAAGTTTCTTTGGCAGAGTGATTGAGCGATTGCTGCTTTCTTCTCGCCTGGTATTCCACCGTCACGGTCGTCGATCAATATGAAATCGTTACCGCAGCCGTGCATTTTGATGAAGTTTATTTTCGGCATCGTCCACTTGATTACCTCATTCTTCTATCGAAGGATAACTCCCCATGATATTTATAGCTGTGCTAAGAGCCAAACAGTCGCTAGCCCCACGAAAAGCGCAAAAAGCATGCTCGAGAAGGTCCCTATAAGATAATACTCTGCGAATACACGTTTTTTAAGCTCCTCAAATCGCGCGATCGATTTCGCGGCCAGCACCAAAATGATAGCGGTATATTGCCCGTAAAGAACGAGGGTAAGTACAAATATCCGTTCGAGTATCCCAATGGCGAGACCGGCATGCTTCAGGCCGCTCTCATCAGCCTCATCAGCCACAGGGAATTTACTCAAGATGAAAGATACGACGTAACATCCGGCAATAATCGTGAACGCATAGGCCAAAGAATAGATAGTTGCTAGTTCTACGCTGTGCCACGGTATCACCATATATATCACGCCCTGTCAGGCTATTATGCTTTACTTTTCATTGTCAATCATTTTTGCTTTACTCTTTGGCGGCGTCATTCAGCTCAGTTGGGAGCTCCTTTAACAGCCTCCTTATGGCTTGCTCGCCATTCTGTACCGCCTGCCAATGGGCAGCATTCAATACTTGCGAAATTGACTGTTTACTGACATTCAGTTCCCTTGCAATATCACTGTAAGTATAATCACCATGAACTCTGCAAAATGTTACGACCTCTCTTTGTCTCTCAGTCCAGGTACTTTGAATTGTAGCAATAAGACTTAAAATGGCATTTATGGTTTCGTCCACCAAATTATTCATCACATCCGATGATTTTACGATAACCGGATATTCAAACTTTTTTGCTGATTCAAGCGCCTCACGTGATCTAAAAAATGATTCACCACGCATCTCGGTGATTTCTGATGAGACTACTTCAATCTTTCCAATGCCAATACCACATCTAAATTCGACAGGTATACGTTCCTGTAAACGAACAAAAACATCATAACTCTTTGCGGGACTGTGTAAAACGCCTTGGAACTCGTCATCAAGTGTTATGGTTAAATTCCTCATTAGATCCGAACGGTAGCGTGTGTTAATTTCCATTAAAGCAGTTTTTATTTTACGCTGAATTATACGCCACTCTTCAGGGCTAAAAGCTCTGGATCCTTTTATGTCACAGGTTATCACGCATTTATTTGAAGGGCTATTCATTTTGAGCACCCGTTATTCATCTAATTTTAGATATACCTTAAATGATATATTTATATCTTCAGCTTTTGGATCCGTTCACACGCTTCCGTTAACCGTTTACCGCTCGTACAAAAAGCGAATCGTACAAAACCCTCCCCGTACTTCCCGAATCCAACTCCGGGCGTTACAACGACACCTGCGTGTTCCAGCAGATGCATTGAGAACGGGATAGACGAAGAATCCGAAACCTCCGTTGTATCAGGAACCTTAGCCCAGAGATAGAACGTAGCTTTCGGCTTGTTTACCTCTAACCCAGCGGTTTGCAGCCCGTCAACCAAAATATCTCTTCGTTCACGATAAATTCCGACGTTCTGCTTTACACACTCTTGGGAACCGGTTAACGCTGCTATGCCCGCTTCTTGTACCGCCTGGAACGCGCCGGAATCGATGTTGGTCTTTACCAATCCGATACCCTGTAAGATATCCGCATTGCCGACGGCAAAGCCGATGCGCCAGCCGGTCATGTTGTACGTCTTGGAGAGCGAGTTAAATTCGATTCCCACATCCTTTGCTCCTTTGACTGCCATGAAACTCGGCGCTTCGTAGCCGTCAAATACGAGTTCAGAATACGGATTGTCATGAAGAATAATGATCCCGTTATCGTGCGCGAAATCGACCACTTCTTTGAAGAATGAGGTATCCACGGTCGCCGCCGTCGGGTTGTTGGGATAATTCAAGAACATGACCTTTGCTTTCCTCGCCACGCTCGTATCGATGCCCTCGAGGTCAGGCTTGAAGTCGTTCTCCGCGGTTAACGGGACTGCATGCGGTATCGCGTTCGCCATTACCGTGGCATTGTGATAGACGGGATATGCAGGGTCGGGGACAAGCGCTCTATCGCCGGGATTTAAAAACGCGAATGCCGAATGCGCCAGCCCTTCTTTCGAGCCGATCAACGTCAGTACTTCGTTCTCGGAATCTACGGTCACACGTTTCGTGCGGTTATACCACGCAGCCACCGCCTCGCGAAACGAGAGCATGCCCTCGTACGAGGGATAGCGATGATTGTCCGGGTTCTGAGCTGCCTTGTACAGTGCTTCAACGATATGCGCTGGTGTTGGCAAATCGGGATCGCCGATGCCCAAGTCGATTATATCCACATCCTTCTTCCGCGCCGCCTCCTTCCTCCTATCTATTTCCGCAAAAAGGTACGGAGGAAGTAAACGTATCCCCTGTGCGTACCGTTCTTTTGTCTCGTTTAACATGGCTCTATCGTTGCGGGCGGCTTGGACGAGATCGCATAGGTAACCCAAGTCACGCCCTTTACCTCGTTCGTTATTCGTTTACTCATTGTCTCCAGCACGTCATACGGAAGCTTCACGAAATCCGCAGTCATCGCCTCCTTCGACTCGACCACGCGGATCGTAACGATTCGGCCTACTTTTCTCGCATCGCCCAAAACACCAGTAGCGACATCGTCACCAACGGTTGCAAACGCTTGCCAGACTTTGTCGTACCAGCCGCTCTTCTCCAATTCCCCCTCCACTATCTCTGACGCATCGCGACAGATTCGCAATTTCTCTTCCGTAACCTCACCCATTATCCGAGCTGCGAGACCCGGCCCGGGGAACGGATGCTGGTTCAGGATCTGAGACGGCATACCGAGTTCCTTCGCCACAACCCGCACCTCGTCCTTATACAGATCCTTGATGGGCTCTATCAGCGTGAAACCGAGCTTTTCGGGTAGTGCACCGACGTTGTGATGCGATTTTATGCGTGATGATTTTCGCGAACTCGCTTGCGCGCTCTCGATTCTATCAGGATAGATCGTGCCTTGAGCGAGGAAGTCCACGTCTCCCAGCTTTTTCGCCTCCTCTTCAAAAATGGTTATGAACAGTTCGCCTATTACCTTCCTCTTCGCCTCGGCATCCGTAACGCCCCATAAACGCTCCAGAAATCGCTCCTTCGCATCCACCACCATCAATCGCATCTTGAAGTTCTTTTCGAATGTCTCGATAACTTCCTCCTTCTCGCCTGCTCGCAGCAGTCCATTGTCAACGAAGATGCACGTGAGCCGATCACCGATAGCTCCATTGACCAGCAACGCGGTAGTAGAAGAGTCAATGCCACCGCTGAGTCCGCAGATCACCTGTCCATCATCGCCTACCGCTTCGCTTATCTCCTTTATCGTATCGTCAATGAACGATTCCATCGTCCAATTTCGCTCGCAGCCGCAGATCGTATACAGAAAGTTCCCGAGGATTTTCTCGCCCATCTCCGTATGATGCACCTCTGGATGGAATTGCACGCCATAGACACGCTCTTTTACGCGAAACGCAGCAACGGGAGAATTCGCCGCAGAGCCCAAAATCTCCGCACCGTCGAACCGCTCTATCACGTCTCCGTGCGACATCCATACGTTTATCTTGCCGGTTGCACTGAGCCCGTCAAAAAGCTCTGAATCGTTATAGACGAACTCCGTTCGCCCGAATTCACCCATTCTCCCTGTTGTTACCTCGCCACCCACTACATCCGCAATGAGCTGTGCACCATAACAAATGCCGAGAATGGGCACGTTCAAATCAACGATCTCAGGACTGCAGTGCGGACTGCCTGGCTCGTGCACGCTGAAAGGACTGCCGGAAAGGATAATGCCTCGAATCTTACCCTCCCCTTGTGCTCGTTCTGTTCCTCGCCTCAGCTCTTCAATAGGCGCATCAAACGGAAGAAGCTCCGTATAGACGCCTAATTCTCTACACCGCCGCACGATAAGATGACTGTATTGACCACCGAAATCCAAGACCACTACGTTGTCTTTTTCCTTCTCCTTTTCTTTAGCTGTCTCTCGCTTTACCATTATCCGTTGCTTATCCGACTTCCTATTTCTTTTCTCGGTGTTCGTCCACTACACTCAGCCGCAACTTTGCTAAATCCTCTTTTATCACCACCTCGAAGCCCATCCCACGTAGTGTCTCTTCGAGAAGCGCTTTTACGAATGTCTTGAGCACATCAGAACTCAGAACTAACGTGAACTCGTTTTTCGAGACCTGCGTTACGGTAAAGAAGTTGCATGCTTCGAGTCGCTTGAGCACCGATTCTACGCGGAAATACTTGTGCTTGAACTGCTCTGAATGTGCCTCGCAGATCGACTTATTCAATTCCCAGAACTTCTCTTTCTCCGGATGCGATTCCATAAACTTCAAAAAGAGCAGCCAGTGGTCGATATCCATAATGACATGCTCGCCCAGCTTGAGCATCTCGGCATGGGTATACACCTTCCGATCTTCAATGGATTCAAAGAGCGTTCGATGTTTGCTATAAAACTTCAACGCTTCACGCACGAGTTCGCTTTGAGATATCCCTAGCTCCTCCTGCATCTTCTTGAACATCTTGAAGGTCTCTTCATCCATCGCTACCGTAATTCTTTCTGGTGCTGGCATTTTTCATTACTAATATCTTATATCAGGTGTAATTATTTAAAGGTTAACTTCCCACGCTTTCAGTACAAATTATTCAACGCCCCAGAGTGACGAATTCATAAATTTTCATAATTCTTCTGACAGTTTCTCAAATAGAATAAAGAGATAAAGCCTTTATTACAAATAAAAGAGTAAATGGCAAGGTGAGTGTTCATATTTTTTCTTAATTCTTCTGTTGATTTCTCAAATAGAATAAAAAGAGGCTAATTGAAATTATTATACAGAGGTGGTATAAGAGATGAAAACAGAAGCGAAAATAACTAATAAAGACGATGTATTTGAAGCGATGGAAAAGAACGAAGTGAAGTTCGTGAGGCTCTGGTTCACGGATATCCTTGGACAGTTGAAGAGCTTTGCCATTGCACCGAGAGAATTAGAAGGCGCTTTTGACGAAGGTATGGGATTTGACGGTTCTTCAATACAGGGATTTGCGAGGATTGATGAGAGCGATATGATAGCGAAACCCGATCCTGCTACCTTTCAAATTGTTCCCTGGCGACCGAAAGAGAATACCGTAGCGAGGATGTTCTGTGATATTTTACAGCCGGACGGCAGTCCGTACGAAGGCGACCCGCGGTATGTCTTGAAGAGGAACCTGGCACGGTTGAAAGAAGCAGGACACACGTTCTACGTTGGTCCTGAGCTGGAGTATTTCTACTTCCAGGAGAATGGCAAGCCCAAAGTGCTGGATCAAGGAGGTTACTTCGACCTGACGACGCTGGATGCGGGCAGCGATTTACGACGAGATACGATCTTAACGCTGGAGAAGATGGGAATCCAGGTGGAGTACAGCCACCACGAGGTTGCACCCTCACAGCACGAAATAGACCTCAGATACAAAGACGCGCTGGCGATGGCAGATCAGGTGATGACCTATCGGATCGTGGTGAAGGAGATTGCGCAGCGATACGGCTGTTATGCTACGTTCATGCCAAAGCCGCTCTTCGGTGTTAACGGCTCCGGAATGCACGTGCACCAATCCCTGTTTAAGGGAGAGCGAAACGCGTTCTTCGAACCTGGTGACGAGTATCAGCTGTCGGAGATGTGCAGGGGGTATATCGCCGGACTGCTACGACACGCGCCGGAGCTAACTGCGATCACGAACCAGTGGGTGAACTCGTATAAACGGTTAGTGCCGGGCTATGAGGCTCCGGTGTATATCGCATGGGCACGTCGCAACCGTTCGACACTCGTGCGGGTGCCGATGTACAAGCCGGGAAAAGAAAAGGCGACGCGGGTAGAATATCGCAGTCCCGATCCGGCATGCAATCCGTATCTGGCATTTTCCGTGATGCTCGCCGCAGGATTAGCGGGAATAAAGGGCAAGTACGAGCTGATCGCGCCCATGGAGGAGGACGTTTATCTGATGAACGAAGCGGACAGAGCGGCGAAGGGAATAGCGGCACTGCCCGGGAGCTTGATCGAAGCCCTTGCACTGGTAGAGCAGAGCGATCTGGTACGAGAAGCACTGGGTGACCACATCTTCAACAACTTCATCACATCGAAGAAGGTGGAGTGGGACAAGTATCGGGTGAACGTGACGGAATGGGAGTTGCAGGAATTTTTAGGGGTACTCTGAGCCTGTAAAACCCGACTGCCCTGAGATTCTTTCCCTACGGTTGACGTGCGTCAAAAAGGGACGGGGAGGAGCATGAACGAGAAGTTAGGACGAAGAATGGAAAAACTCCTTGGTTCAGACGAAGCAAGGATATTAGAAGGCGATTTCGAGCGTGAGCTTTACAGCACGGATATCGGAGACGTTCCGTTCGTAAAACGACTCTTTGACACCACGCCCGATCTGGTAATCCTGCCGAAAAGCGTTGACGCGCTCAAGAAAATCGTTCGATTCGCTAACGACGAGCCAGTCGCGATAGTTCCAAGAGGTTCTGCTTCTTCAGGGCTTGGAGGCGTCGTCCCCACCGTACGGGGTCTCGTTCTCGACTTCTCCGCTATGGACAGAATCGTTGCGCTGAACAGGGAGGTAGCGGGGGCAACGTTAAAAGTCCAAGCCGGCGTTCGCTGGTCGGAGATCGAGGAGTTCTTGAAGGACGAGGATCTTTCAGTAAGAGCATATCCGTCGAGTTTCTTCTCGACCGTTGGCGGCTGGATTGCCACAGGCGGCTATGGAATAGGCAGTTTCCGGTTCGGGCACCTCAGAGATCAAATAGAATCCATTGAGGTCATGTTTACTTCGGGTGAGATCAAGTCCATTCAGTCCGGGGAGGAGGAGTTCGCACGGTTTTTCGGCTCCGAGGGACAGTTTGGCATTATCATATCCGCAACCCTGAAACTGAGAAAGAGGCCGAAGAAATCGCTACCGCATCTGCTGTACTTCGGAAGCACCGAAGCTGCTTTTTCGTTCGTAGAAGACCTGATACAACAGGCCGCGATCAAGCCGTATCACATAAAATACGTGGACGCCGCACATTTTGGCGAGGTGAATAGAATCCTTGACGAGGATTTGTTCAGCGAAAAAGATGCGGTTTTGGTAGTGTTCGAAGAAGAGAAGGAGGAACTGAGCTTTCTCGCGTTCGCCGAGAAACGCGGCATCATCGCGGAAGATCATCTTGCACATTACCTCTGGCACGAGCGACTCTTTCCTATGAAGAGACGCGGTTGCAAGAAAACTCCGTTAGCATGCGAGCTCGTTATGCCGCTGGAAAGCGCCGTTCAGTTTCTTAACAAGCTGAAAAGAATAATCCAGAGCTACAGGGTTGACCTGAGCGTGGAATCGCACATTGTAAGCGAAAGAGAAGCACTGGTGATGTTAACGTATGCCTCAGACGTACGAGAGCCACGGACATATCTCGCCCATCTAATGCTCATCCCGATTCTTACAAGGCTCGGACTGAAGTTTGGCGGCGTGCCTTATGGCGTCGGCATCTGGAACTCACCATTCCTCAGCGACAAATACGATAAGGAGACGCTTAGGAGCTACAAAGCCTATAAGAGAGCCGTTGACCCCCAGAACATTTTGAACCCGAACAAATTCTTCGCAGTGAAGACGAAATGGGCGAATGTCCCCGGGATGCTCTTTAGACCGCTTATATTCAGAATGCTCGTTCGGTTTGCGCGATTGGTCGCTCCGGTGCTAGCTACGCCAGTGAGCACAAATGAGCGTGAAGCTGAGGAATCGGTACTTGAAAATGCCGCATATTCATGTGTTAAATGCGGAAGCTGTGCTGCTCACTGTCCCGCGTATACTGTTACCAGCGAAGCGTCTGTGATCCCTAAGAACAAGCTTATGCTGGCAAAGAAAATTCTTGCGGGGGGAATAATCTCGAAAGGCGATTCCGACAAGGTTTTTCTCTGCACCCATTGCGGAATGTGTCGAGACATCTGTCAGAACGACTTAGACCTTCCCGCTGCATGGCTGGAACTGGAGGAGAGGTTGGGGAATAGATTTGGCCGACCGGACGACGCGATCCGGGACTTTGTCGCAACGACGGAATCGAGTGAGCGTTATTGGAGGTTAGTAAATGCCCAGAAAGTATAATATCGAGGTCTCACCGGCACCGCCACGATTCCCGCCCGTCGGGAAGTTCGTGATAGAACGCAGTGCTGCGGATTGCATCAATTGCGGCAGATGCGCACTAACGTGCATTCATAGCGTCCACGCGAGATTGGATGAGGACCCGAGGCGCATGGCGGAGCCCGAGGATTATCGCTGTAAGGGATGCTTCCGCTGTGTCCAGGAATGCCCGAAAGAAGCGCTCACCATCCGAAGCAGTGACGAGTATCTCCGTCTCGGTGATTCGTACTGGACACCGGAGATAATCAGTAAGAACTGGTACCAGGCGGAAACAGGCAAGGTTCCGGTCTCTGGCGCTGGTTACCCCGGGCCGTTCTCAGGCGAGGGCTTCGATTCGATGTGGACAGATATGTCCGAGATCGTACGACCGACAAGAGACGGGATTCACGGACGAGAATACATCAATACCTCGGTCGATATAGGGCGAAAAGTGCCCGTGATTAAATTTGACGCTCAAGGGCGAATCGCATCGCCGCTACCACCGACAGTGAGCGTGCCACTACCAATAATCTTCGATACGCTCCCAGTTGGGGGCTACGGAAACGTATATGAGGCAGTGGCCAGAGCGGCTTCGTTCCTCGGGACACTCATGATCGTGGATCCTGACGCGTGGTTCAGTAAGGAGTATGAAGCAAATGCAGTGCCCGTGCTCACGCAATCTGCGCTCGAAGATTCGGTTAAGGCGTGCAAAATGGCCGAATTAGAATATGGTAGCACCGTGCTGGGTGCGGTAGAAGAGTTGAGGAACGCGAATCCGGGAACTATCGTCTCGGTGAGAGTGCCGTTTGGAGACACTGCAGCAGAAATCGCGGAGGAATTGACGTGCGCAGGTGTAGAGGTCGTGCATCTTTACGCAGACTGCAATGGGAAGCAGATCGACCCGCCCGGAGAACCGCGGTTGCTCAAAGATATGATCCTGGAAGTCCACAGGCATCTCGTCGCACGCAAAATCCGGGATGAGGTAACGCTAATTGCGAGCGGCGGTATCGCTATTGCAGAGCACGTAGCGAAATCGATCCTCTGCGGTGCGGATTTGGTTGCTATCGACCTGCCGCTTCTCATTGCGCTCGAATGCCGGTACTGCAAAAACTATCACAGCAGCGGGTTAAAATGCCCGGTAGCGTTGAAGGACGTAGATCCACGGTACGGCGCGCAACGCATAATCAACCTTGTCGGCGCATGGCGGAACCAGCTGCTCGAAGTCCTGGGCGCTATGGGCTTGCGAGAGATGAGAAGGCTCCGTGGCGAACTAGGCAGGGCGATATTCTTCGAAGATATCCAGCGAGAGACGTTTGATACTGTATTTGCAAGGGAGGTGTCGTACAATGTCAAAGCCGGCAATTAAACTGGCACACTCGCGATTCCCGAATGAAATATCCGCGGTCGAGGTAACGAGGGCCACAGAAAGTTGCATAAACTGCGGCACCTGCGCCAACGTATGCCCCTTTGGCGTGCATGAGCGTAGGCCAGGATACAATCGGATTTCAAGGCCGCAGAGTCATCTCTGCATCGGTGCTTCGTGTGAGGATATGCCCTTTTACTGCGTCAACCACTGCCCCAGAAAAGCGCTATCCTTGGACACCAGCCAGAATTACAAAACCATCGGCGATCATCGCTGGACTCGTGACCTTATACTTGGAACCTGGAAACAGGCAGAAACGGGAATGCCGCTCAAAGGTCGCGAATACGAAATCGGTGACTCCGGAGGTGGTTTCGACCGTATGGTCTTCAAGTTCCTGAGAGCGCGGGTGACGGACGCGATTGACGAAGACGCGATAAGCACCGAGATCGACCTGAATAAACGAGCAGGTAGGAGGATCAGTATCGACGTGCCGTTCTACGGTGGCGGGATGTCTTTCGGTTCCATCAGCCTCTTCGTAATGCTCGCGAGGGCGAAAGCGGCGAGAGCCTGGGGCACATTTACCTGTACCGGCGAGGGCGGTTTCCCAGCAGAACTGCAGGAGTACGATGAGAACGTGATCACGCAGATAGCAACCGGGCTATTCGGCGTCTCTGAGGATACCATTCAGCGTGTAAAGATCGTAGAACTCAAATATGCACAGGGCGCGAAGCCAGGGCTTGGCGGGCATTTACTGGGCGATAAAGTAACTGCCGAGGTTGCACGTCTGCGCGAAGCGGTTCCCGATAGCAGTTTATTTTCACCATTTCCATTTCACAGCGTTTATTCTGTGGAAGACCATGAAAAACACGTCGATTGGATAAAGGAGATCAACCCGGATGCCATTGTCTCCGTAAAGGTTTCTACACCACGTGATGTCGATATGGTCGCCGTTGGAAGCTATTACGCCGGTGCGAACATAATCCACCTGGATGGTAGTTACGGCGGCACGGGAGCGGCGCCCGAGATCGCGAAGAAGAATATCGCCATGCCCATCGAGTACGCGATAACGAAAGTGCACGAGTGCCTCAAGGAGGAAGGGATACGAGATGAGATAACGGTAATCGCAAGCGGCGGTATTAGGACGGCCCACGACGCGGCGAAGGCGATCACTCTGGGCGCTGACGGCGTCGTTACCGGTACAGCGGAGCTTGTAGCACTGGGCTGTGTACGCTGTGGCAGTTGCGAATCAGGTCGGGGCTGCCCACGAGGCATTGCAACGACTGACCCGGAACTTGCCAGGGCTGTTGATGTGGACTGGGGAGCGCAACGCCTCATCAATCTGTACGCAGCGTGGCGTAGCGAGATAGTTATGATCCTGAAACGGCTCGGAATGAGCAGTATAAAGGAACTCGTCGGCAGATACGATTGCCTGAGTTACGAAGGCCCGAGCAAAGGCCAGAGGAGGGGGAGATAGATAGGCTATGAGCAACTACAACTATTCGGAGGCCGAAGGAGGCTGCGGTGTCGTTGGCTTTGCTTCTACGACCCTTGTTAAGGGTAAGCACATCTTTAAGCCCGCGTTCCAGATGCACAACCGAGGAAACGGAAAAGGAGGCGGTATCGCCGCGGTCGGGCTCTCGCATGAGGACCTCGGCGTTTCGCAGTCTGTACTCGAAGCGGATTATTTGCTCCATATAGCACTGCTCGATCCCGACGCCCGAGAGGAGATAGAAGCGGAGTTCATTACGCCCTTCATGGACGTCGACCACGCTGAAAGCACACCGACCGTTTCTGATTATCGCGCGATAGAGGGCCTGGAGCTGAAACCACCGGATGTGTGGCGTTATTTTGTCCGTGTAAAAGCGGCCGTGCTGGATGCTTTCGTAAAGGAGAATGGCCTGGGCGATTGGGATCGGAGAAAGGCCGAAGACGAGTTTATCTATCGAAACAGCTTCAAGATCAACAGTAGATTCTACGCCGCACTCGGCGACAAGAGGGCGTTTGTGCTCTCGCACGGCAGGAATATGATGATCCTGAAGATCGTCGGGTACGCAGAGAACATTGTGAAATACTACAAACTCGAGGACTTCCGGGCGCATGTCTGGATCGCGCATCAGCGTTACCCCACACGCGGCAGGGTTTGGCATCCAGGCGGCGCGCACCCATTCGTGGGCATGCATGAAGCGTTCGTGCACAACGGCGATTTCGCGAATTACCATTCAGTGGTCGAATATCTTGAGCAGTGGGGTCGGGAAACCCTATTTCTGACCGATACCGAGGTTGCCGTGCTGCTCTTCGACCTTTTAAACCGGGAATGCAACTATCCGCTGGAATATGTCATCGAGGCGATGGCACCGACGACCGAGCTGGACTTCGAGCGGCTACCGCATGACAAGCAAGCGATATACCAAGCGCTTCAGACTTCTCATATCCACGGATCGCCGGACGGCCCCTGGTTCTTCATCGTTGCAAGAAACGAGCCGTATGAGAACTATTTCCAGTTGATCGGGATAACGGATACCTCCATGCTGAGACCTCAGGTATTTGCTCTTGTCGAGAGCGAAGAGCTGCAAATTGGTCTCATTGCGTCGGAAAAGCAAGCGATAGATGCGACGCTTAAGAGTCTATCGGAGGAGGATAAGCGAATACCCGTTGTTGCGGATACGTATTGGAACGCACGCGGCGGCAGCTACACCGATGGTGGTGCCTTCGTATTCACGTTACGAGGCAACGAGCAGAAGACGCTCGAATGCACCAATAAATTCGGTGAAATCGCGACTACACCGGCCGATCAGAAGCACTGTGACTTTACCATACCCGTCTCGCCTCCCGATGACGCGGAAAAGC
Source organism: Desulfobacteria bacterium (assembly GCA_035528755.1). Taxonomy (GTDB): domain Archaea; phylum Halobacteriota; class Syntropharchaeia; order Alkanophagales; family Methanospirareceae; genus JACGMN01. The sequence continues at coordinate 14,165 of DATKXZ010000076.1, forward strand.
AGAGAGAACTAATGGAAGTGGCATTGAAGAGCCCGCTCGATTTATTCGAGTTCTTGAAAGGAGGCGTTAAGGAATGGGACTGCAACAAACTCCGCTGGACTGCATCCGAGCTCACAAAGTACGCGGATGAGAACGAGCGAACGAAAGCGATTGTAATAGAAGGTTTAACACTCCTCAACGACCGCAGGTATGATACGGGCAGCAAAAAGAGGAGCTCGGTAATCCAGCTAGTAAAAGAAGCACTTCATCGAATATTCGATGCGACACCGCCGATAGAGGCTGCAAGTCCGGGTATGTATCATTTGATTCGCTGGTCGAATAAGGGCTGCTTACGCCCACCAGAGAGCGGCGAGGATATTCTGGTAGTAAATGTAGCGGAGTTTCCGCCGGAAGGAGAAGCGGGTACTGCGCGACTTATCGTAAAGGCGTATAAGATGGGCTGGAGGCAATTCATCGCGTATAACACCCAGGGGCAGCGTTTCTTTGGCTCGGGATTGGGGCCGTGTACATCGGGCGTGCGGCTTGACGTTTATGACAGCTCAGGGGATTATCTTGGCTCTTCCATGGATGGCGCGGAACTGTACATACATGGGGACGGGCAGGACCAGCTCGGGCAGATCTTGAAGACTGGGAAGCTCGTGGTCTTCGGCGACGTCGGGCAGACCTTCATGTACGGTGCAAAGGGTGGAGAAGCGTACGTATTGGGGAATACGGCTGGCAGACCGCTGATAAACGCAGTGGGCAAGCCGCGTGTGGTGATAAACGGGACCTGTCTCGATTACTTAGCGGAATCGTTCATGGCTGGCGACCCGCTGAACGGCGGAGGGTTCGTTGTGGTAAACGGACTGGAAACCAACGAGAAGGGGGAGTTCGTAGAGCAGGAGACGCCTTACCCGGGCTCAAATCTGTTTTCGCTCGCATCGGGCGGTGCCATTTACATAAGGGACCCCCATTGCAAGCTCGATGACGAGCAATTAAATGGCGGTGAATTCTCGATTCTAACACCAGAAGATTGGGAGTTCATTGTACCGTATTTGCAGGAGAATGAGCGGCTATTGGGTATATCCGTCGAAAACGACCTGCTGACGGTAAACGGCGATAAGAAGACGCCGCAGGAGGTTTACCGGAAGGTCCGGCCGAAAAAGGCCCTAGCCCTTAACGGCACGTGATAATAAGAACGATGTGGCGGGCCGCGCCGTGACGACTAATGACATATAAGAGTAGATATCTATCATTTATTTATTTGAAATCAAGAAGGGGTAGCTTAACATTGCAGGTGCCAAGACGAGCGTATGAACGATCGGGAAGGTTTGAGTAAACGGGAAGCATGCGGAATAGCAGGTGTCGCGTTACCCGCGGGTAGCGATGCAGCGTTGCCCATTTTTTATGCGCTCTATGCGTTACAACATCGAGGGCAAGAGTCAGCAGGTATAGCAGTGTGTTGTGGTGCGGACGATGAGGCGGAAGACGACCGGAGTGCAGGAACGGGCGATATATCGTTGATAAAAGATATGGGTTTTGTGTATGACGTTTTCGATGAGCAACGATTGAACGAACTCAAGGGTAATATCGGCATAGGTCATGTCAGGTATCCGACGACGGGAGCGTCGAAGCTCGAAAATGCGGAGCCGTTACTCGTGAATTACCGGCACGGTGACATTGCGATTGCACATAACGGCAATCTCGTTAACACGGAAGAGTTACGAAACGAGTTGGAACGCGAGGGCAGGATCTTTCATTCTGATACGGACACGGAGGTGATAGCGCAGTTACTCGCGAAAGAACTGATGCAGCACGATCTCATAGCAGCAATCAGGGAGCTGATGAAGCGCGTGATCGGCTCGTATTCGTTGGTTATCTTGCTGGATAACGCGCTAGTTGCGGTTCGAGACCCGTTTGGCATTAAACCGCTCTGTCTTGGTGAATTGAGAGACGGCTCCGAAGGGACTGTTAAAGGATATGTAGTGGCATCCGAGAGTCCTGCGATAGACGTGTTGGGTGGCACGTTACTGCGTGATGTGAGACCCGGTGAGGTGTTGGTGCTTACTGCCCCCCAAGGCTTGCCGCGTGCTCGGATGCAATCCCAAAAAGCACCTAACGTAGCGAGCCATCAGGTGTATAGCGGGCTCAAAGCCGCGCATTGCATCTTCGAATATGTCTATTTCGCGCGGCCTGATTCGGTAATCGATGGCCGGTTAGTGTACGACGTGAGGATGAAGATCGGCGAGCGATTGGCAGAGGAGCATCCCATAGACGCTGATATCGTATCGCCCGTACCGGATTCTGGCATTGCGTCTGCAATCGGCTATGCGAAGAGGTCGGGAATCGATTACATGGAGGCCTTTATCAAGAACCGCTATGTGGGCCGGACGTTCATCATGCCCGAGCAGAATTCACGAGATACCGCGGTGCGGTTGAAATTAAATGTTGTACGTGCGAATGTAGAGGGCAAGCGAATCGTCCTGGTAGATGACAGCATCGTTCGGGGCACAACATCGAGGAAAATCGTGGATTATTTGAAGAGAAAAGGCGCAAGGGAGGTGCATCTACGAATCGGCAGCCCACCCATTATCGCGCCCTGCTACCTCGGCATCGATACGCCAACGCGGGCGGAATTGGTAGCGTCAACGCGGGCTACGGACGAGATTTGCAGGTTTTTACACGCCGATTCCTTGGGCTATCTCAGTCTGGAAGGGCTGATCGATGCGGTAGGGATAGATGCGAACAACCTTTGTCTGGGCTGTCTGACGGAAAACTATCCAGTTGAAATCCCGGGGGAAGCGTGCAGAGCGGGACAGCTAAAACTGGCGCAGTTTTGATGCACTCGTTCGTTGCTATTGTGAACCATCAGTTTAGACTAGTTTCTTGCCTGGCTCCGGTAGGCCCACTGAATAGACTTCCTCGACGTTTATTGTGCCAACACGCTTTATATCCATCCCCATTTCCTTCATTCTTTTATCCAGTGTGTCGAAGAGGGGGCCGGAGGTCTGCCAGCCAACAAAAGCGCCTTTTATTTGATAACCCGTAGGTGGTGGAGAGGTCCAAGCAACTGCAGCTGCTTTCCTCGTCTTCTCCATATTCTTCTTCGTCTTCCCTTCAAAAACCTCAGCAAAAGCTATTGTCTCCTCGTTTAGCGCTGATAAAGTCCCGATAGGGGCGACATTCAACGCACCCGTGGCATCAATTGTTCCGAGCACTTTAGACGCCGCAGGGTCATTAAACATATCCATAACTTCTTTTGGCATTTTTACCATTTTCCCTCACCTTACGTATAGACAAAGTTTCAGGGTATAAAAATCTTTCGGGTTCGGTGGGTTTGCATTTTTAATCGGTCAAAAGTGGCATTAAAAGTGCAGGCGCACGGACGGGACGACGGTTGCTTGCGTGGATCGAAACGGTGAAAAAAGGTCGGGCCGAAGTGGAAGCGCTGCCGGATTAGCGCACGTTGGTAGGACCTCCGGAAGATTTTAGCGAAAACACGTCCAGTACCCTTTAAGTTCCTCTTTGAGCTCTTTAACCACCTTTTCAGTATCGGTTAGCACCAAATCTTGCCGGTATCGTTCAGGAACGTGCTCCGGCTCCTCTATAGCCGTTTCTATCCCTGCCAATCCCGCGATTAACGCCAGCCAGGCGAAGGGCAAGATAGTCTCATTGTAACCGGAGGCAATTAAATCGATCTCTTTACCCTGACAGAGTGCTGCAAGCTCTCGCGTCTTCTCCCCGATCATCCTGAAGCCCTTTAGGGGCAATCCTAAGTGCGTGAGCTGGTCGTCAAAATGCGGATCGGAGCCACCGTTTCTGATGATAATCTGGGGCTTGAACTCGGTTGCCAGCGGTTGAACGATCTCTTCAAGGACTAGCTCATAGGAGTCATAGCCTGCATAGGGCGGCAGTGGAACATTGACGGTATATCCAGCTCCCTCGTCCGCTCCAAGTTGTGAGATAAAACCTGTTCCCGGATATAACGTACGCGGGTCTTGATGTACATCAATGAACAAGACCCGTGACTCGTCGTAGAAGTATTCAGCGGTGCCATTCCCGGCATGGGCGTCGGTATCCAGAATCAAGATCCTCTGTAGCCCGTAGCTCTCCATCAGATACGTGGCACAGAAGGCGACATCGTTATAGAGACAAAATCCTTCTCCAAATGAGGATTTGGCATGGTGCAATCCGCCACCGATTGAGACCGCTTTTGTACTTTCGCCCCGTTCTACCAGATCCGCGGCTCGCTTCGCCTGGCCGATAATCAGTCGAGCAGCGTCCTCCACGTTCCCCGGTCGTCCTATGGGCCTGTTATCCGGGCTGTGGAACTGATAAAATCGCCCGTCATGCGCAGCAGCCACTCCCCGGTGCGCAGCCCGGTAATAGTCTGTGGTGAAATCGATATACTCCCGGGTGCAAATCATGAGCAGATCTTCGTCGGTAGCCTTCGCGGCACCCACGATTCGATACTGCTCCTCGCCGAGATTCTCCTTCAAGAACGGCATGAATGTTTGGTATCGGCGCCCCCTGAACGGATGCCCTTCTCCGAAATCGTATTCCTGTAAATCCGCACTCCACAAAATCGCGAATTGCGAGGGCATGGTTGGTTCTCTCTCTTTACCTTTCTTCGATATCTTATTAAATATTCTCGCATCGCTGAAAAAGATGTTGCTTCCTGATTCGCTCTTTCTTTACGGGTGTTGTTACGGTGCTCCCAAAAGTCCTCGTTTCGAGAATCCATCCCGCCGTTTGAGCCACGACGATACGGGTATACATACGTCGCCTGAAGGCAATCGTACGATGTGCGGGTTTATGCTTCGGGTCCCTTATGTGGTTACAAGGTTTATAAGCATGACCTACTCTCTCTTATGGACTACAGTAATAGGAGGTGAGCAGAGACATGGTATGTGCAGCGAAGATGTTCAGCGAGGATGAAGAAGACTTGCTGTGTATCTTAAAGAGTAAGCCGCGAAGAAGCGAGTGGCTTGACGTTGAGGAAGACTTGCTGGCAATGGATGACGAGTTTTAATCGTTCTTCTGCATAACGCAGCAAAAATAGGAAAGAAAAGTTATTTTTCTTATTTCACCTTTTTCTTTCGTTTTAACCGTTCAAATCGGAGGGGGCGATCGAGCGCGCGCACGCACCATTCTTAGCAGAAACCGGTGCGTAAACCCTCCCACTTTTTATTGTTCCATACCCTAAGTATATACCAGCATAGCATGAATGGCACAACCATGAACCTGCTGGAAGTGGATGACACGAGCTGGGAAAAGGAAGTGGAGCTTTCGGAGCTGCCCGTGCTCGTGATGTTCTTCAGTCAAACGTGCGTCCACTGCAAGGAGATGGAGCCGTACTTCATCCAGTACGCCCTAGAGTACGAAGGCAAAGTCAGGTTTGCGAAGCTCAACATCGTCGAGAGCCCGTTCACCGCCGACCGCTACGGGGTCATGGCTACCCCGACCTTTACGTTCTTCTGCAAGGGCAAACCCGTCCAGAACCTTGCGGGCGCCGCCTATCCGACGCTGCTGAAGAAATTGATCGACGAGTCGCTCGAACACGGCGAGCAATGCCTCGAGAAATCGACTCCCGTACGGTTCGATCCGGCGTATGCGTGAGGCAAGAGATTCAAACGCAAGGGAAAAGAGTGTGGGCGTTTTAGTTGCATTAGGAAATAAGATTGAAGAACTGAAGGAAGCGAGATAAAGGGCTTAACTTCTCTTGGTCTAAGGAATGCATCTCACTATTGAGCAGGTAAGTGTGAGATATTTATGCTAAAGAGTAAATTTTAGTTACATTCTGCTCACTATCAACATTTTTACTTTTGAGTTCTATCAAAAAAACTGAAGATTCCTTCTTCATTAAGAGAAATTAAATCAACTTTCCAAGAAGGGTTTTTATGGTGTTGAACTTGAACCTCATTAAATATTCGGTAGTGTCCTGATATGCGGTTGCTTTATATAGGTGGTTTACCCACCTATATTTATGCCAAATAGCAAATTAGAGGCAGATCCTCAAAAAGAGTTCTGCTCCAATCAGGATTGCCGTGATTACGGCAAAAGCGGTGCAGGCAATATAGTTAAATATGGACATTACAAAAACGGCCGGCAGCGATTTAAATGCAAGACATGCGGCAGTGTCTTCG
>DATKXZ010000077.1:0-20725 GCA_035528755.1 Desulfobacteria bacterium
TGATGTTACCCGTGTTCCTCTTTCGGTAGTCCGGGCAATCCCGATTCAAACATATCTGCCCTTTTGAATTTGCTCCGGCCATGGAATAAGTTATTAGATCGGGTGTTTATAAAAAGTCACGGTTTGTGGGACATTACCGAAGTTTATGCAAACAGAGGATATACTTATTACAAAAAAGGTAATTTTGAAAATGCATTGAAAGATTACAATAGGGCTATAGAACTAGATCCTAATAACGCAGGTTATTATAATAGTCGTGGAACAACTTATCGAAAGTCAAAGCGATATGATAAAGAAGAAAAGGATTACAAAAAAGCTTTAGAACTTGATCCTAATTATGACGTCGCGATGTTAAACTTATCAGAACTTAACATCATGACCAAAAATTATATGGATGCTCACGAAATGGCAGAAAAGGCACTCAATATAGCTAAAGGCGATGATGAAATTATGACGTCTCATTTCATGATGATTTGTTCATCGCTGTTTCAGAATGAAAAAGAAGATGCGAAGACCCAACTGGATAGATTGATTGAACATTTCGAAACGATAAAAGATTGGAAGCTTGAATGGGACTTTTCAGAAATCAAACCTGTGATAGAAAGTAGCGAGTTTGATGAAGAGGCCAAATCGCTAATGCTTACGCTCATCGAACTATTAAAGAATAAAATAACGCTGGATGAGTTTAAATCTACTTCCGCCGCTCTGCTTTAGGCAACTATCCGTGAACTGCACCATTCATCCGATTCGTGTGCTTCACGTATTCTAACTTATTGAGCGTGGCCGCACCGTACTCTAACAGAGGAGTAGAAACTCTTTTAAGTGATGAACGATAATGGATAGCACGCACTGGATGGAAGAGCCCGCGTGGTTTGTTTGCTTGCTTTGCTTGCAGACATACATGCACACCACAGCGGGCTGCTAGAGATGCGTTGTGGAGGTGCAGAGTAAAGATGTTATCCGAAATACCGACAGATTTGGAAAATGTAGATAAGGAGATGAGAGATAGGGAGATTTTGCGTGTAGGCATGATAGCGGAACTCGACGCGGTGAATTTGTATGAGCAGCTCGCGGCAATGGCCGATGATGAAATGATCAAAGCGGTGCTCCTGGATATCGCAAAAGAAGAGAAGACGCACATGGGCGAATTCCAGACCTTGCTGCTGCGAAAAGATAAGGAGCAGGTCGAGGAATTGGCGAAGGGCAAAGCGGAAGTGGAGGAGCTGTTCGAGTAAGTAAGGAAGGAAGAAAGGAAGGTAGGTGGGGTAAAAAAAAGAAGGAGGTGTTTGTTGTGACCATGAAATTTGGCGCGTTGTTGAAGGGCGCGGAAGCGGAAGGTAAGGAGAAGCATGTGCCCGAAATCGAGATAGCTGCGGACACCGTGCGTGTCATCGTGGGTAAGGAGGTGCCGCATCCCAACACGGTCGAGCATCACATCGAGTGGCTAGAGCTGTACGGCGTGAAGGCGAACGGGCAGGTGGTGGATCTTGGCAGGGCCGAATTCGCACCGACGTACACCAAGCCCGAAGCGGAATTCAAAGTGCCGGTCGCGGATTTCAAGACGTTATGTGCGCTCGAATATTGCAATATCCACGGCGTGTGGGAGAACTGCGTAGAGGTATAAGAAGCGGTAGAGGGCAAATAAGTCCACAGGGTTTGGTTTATCTATCCTATCCGGCTAAGAGGCGGCTAGCTAAAGGGCCGTTACTATTCGCCACCTGTGACAAGCGAATGATACGCATCAATCAGCTAGAAAGAATAAGCCTTAAAAGGCACAACGACGTATAGATGACCACACCGCTGAAGGCAGGCAGAGAGGTAAGGGGGAAGTGATGGATGAGTGAAGAAAGGGCTAAATTTCCATACACAACTGAAGTAGAAGGCAAAGAAGTCCCGTGGGACCCTGCTCAGCTCAGAAAGATCCAGGAACATCCCTGTTTCAGTAAGAACGCCTGCCATCTCTTCGGGCGGATGCATCTCGCCGTGGCGCCGAAGTGCAATATCCAGTGTAACTACTGCGTGCGGAAATTCGATTGCGTGAACGAGTCGCGGCCCGGTGTGACGAGTAAGGTGCTCACACCGCAGGACGCGCTGGAACGGGTACGGGAAGTGCTGGAGAAGGTGCATTACATCAAGGTGGTCGCTGTGGCGGGTCCGGGCGAGCCTTTGTTTAATGAGGAGACGTTTGAAACGTTCCGGCTCGTAAAGGACGAGTTCCCGCATCTGATGCGATGCGTGAGCACGAACGGGCTGCTCCTGCCGGAGCGCCTGGATGACCTTGTGGATCTGGGTATCGGGACCGTAACCGTCACGCTCAATGCCGTCGATCCGGAAATCGGCAAGGAGATCTATTCGTTCGTTAATTATCATGATACAATCTACAGGGGCAGGGAAGCGGCTGAGATACTGCTCAGAAACCAGTTAGAAGGGATTCGCGAGGCGGTGAAGCGGAAAATTCTGATCAAGGTGAATACGGTTCTCGTCCCCACGGTGAATGACAAGCACGTTGTTGAGGTAGCGAAGACGGTAGGCAAGATGGGCGTTTATCTGCAAAATATCATACCGCTCATCCCGCAGTCCAAGTTCGCGCATATCTCGCCGCCAACACCGCAGGAGAAACAGGCGATACAGGACGCATGCAGTAACTACACGCGACAGATGAAACACTGCCGTCAATGCCGGTCCGATGCGATCGGGCGACTCGGGCATGATATTCAAGATCAGTTCTCGGATTGATAACTACTTTACATCGCTTGTACTGCGAAGAAAATCGTCTTTTATTTATACCTTCCGCCCCTTTATCCTTACTATGGATCTCATCTCGATCTTTGACCTCTCGCATGCGGAGATAGACGCTCTACTCAAGCGAGCAGAAGAACTGAAACGAGAGCGACGAGCAGGCGTAAAGGTGCGCACTGAGTGTGCAGGGCAGACCTTAGCACTGATCTTCGAGAAACCGTCCACACGCACTCGGGTCTCCTTTGAGGTGGCAATGCTGGAGTTAGGTGGGCACGTGATTCGTTTGAATCGTGACGAACTCCAGCTGGGCCGCGGCGAACGAATACGGGAGACGGCAAAGGTGCTCTCGTCGTACGTCGACGCGGTGATGATCCGAGCGTACAGTCATGCTGCGGTTGAAGAGCTTGCGCGCTATGCTTCGATCCCCGTGATCAACGGCTTAACCGATTTCGAGCATCCCTGTCAGATACTGGCTGATCTGCAGACAATACAAGAGTACAAGCACAAACTCAAGGGCGTCACCGTTGCATGGTTCGGTGATGGGAACAACGTCTGCAACTCGCTCATCGGCGGTGCTGCGCTTACCGGCATGAACATCCGCGTTGCGTGCCCGAAGGGCTACGAGCCTGCCCGGGAGATCGTGGAAAAGGCTGAGGAGAGGGGCTGCGAGGTTCTTATAACGCCAAATGCAGAGGAAGCTGCTGCTGGTGCCGATGTGTTATATACCGATGTCTGGGTTTCAATGGGGGACGAGGCAGAGCGAGAGCAGCGGCTGAAGGATTTACAACGGTATCAACTCAACGAAGAGGCCGTGACCCGGGCGAAGGACGACGCCATCATAATGCACTGCATGCCCGTGCACATCGGTGAGGAAATGACCGAGACGGTACTGAATTCCGACAACTCCGTGATCTTCGAGCAAGCGGAGAACCGGCTGCACGCGCAGAAAGCGCTCTTAGTGCACCTTCTCACTTCTGCAGAATAAGCTCTTTCGGAGACTTTTCTACCACAAGAAATGAGTCTCCTGAAACCTTTTTAAAACGGCCCCTCTTTAAGAATATTCAAGACAGATAAGAGTGAAAAATGGGAGAACCAGAAGCGGAGGAGGAGTTTCCTTTTGATATAAACCCTATGTACGAGGGAGAGAGGATAAGAAAAGCAGGTTTGTACGTCGAGTTGGGCGGCCAAAATAAACCTGGCTTCGAGCTTGTTCTCTTTGAACCGGATCCCAAGAAGATAACGGACGGCGAGGTTACGCTTATAGGGCCGGACCTGGAGGAGATGGAAGAAGGCGGCACGTATCCGTACGCAATGATTTACCGGGTCTACGGCGAGCAAATAGAGAAGGACCTCGAGCCGGTTATTGAGCGGCGGAATCATGAGTTCCAGGGGTACCTCCAGGGCTATATGCACCTCAACCAGCGATCGGAAATTTGGGTGCGAATAAGCAAGGAAGCGATAAAGAAGGGGCTGAAATCGCTGAAAGACATTGGGAAAGCGACGATAATGCTGTTCAAGGCAGAAATGCCGTTTATCGAGAAGATGGAAGCGACCTACATCACCGACGAGGACGAGGTGACACGCAGGCTCGAAGAAGCGAACACGATCTATGAGGCGCGGGATGTGCGTGTGCGCGGACTTCGCGATGAGGATGTGGATGAATTTTATCAGTGCACGCTCTGTCAGTCATTTGCACCGACGAACGTGTGTGTCGTTGCTCCTGATAGGACCGCTCTGTGCGGTGCCATGAACTGGTTTGACTCGCGGGCTGCTGCACGGGTTGACCCCGAAGGGCCAAACGCACCCATACCGAAAGGCGAGTGCACGGACCCTATCGGTGGTGAGTACACCGGCGTAAATGCGGCTGCAGTAAAGCTTTCTGGCGGCGAATACGATTCTATAAAGCTGCATTCGTTCCTCGAACGGCCGCATACAAGTTGCGGATGCTTTGAGGTCGCAGGATTTTACATACCGGAAGTTGATGGAATCGGTTGGGTGCATCGTGGCTCGAAAGTCTCCGATACGCCGATTGGCTTACCGTTCTCCACGATCGCGAGTTCGGTCGGAGGCGGAAAGCAAGTAGCAGGGTTCCTCGGGATTGGACTGCAATACTTCTACAGCCCCAAGTTCATACAATACGATGGCGGCTGGCGTCGTGTGGTCTGGATAGCGTCCGATTTGAAAGAGCGAATAAAGGATGCCATTCCCGAGGAGATGTGGGACAAGATAGCAACCGAGAAGGACGTGAAAAGTGTAAATGAGCTGCGTTCATTCTTAAAAGAGGTGGATCACCCGGTTGTGACCGGCGTTATCCGGGAAGCGGACGGTGCGCAACTAACCGAAGGCTGGACTGCGGCAGCAGCAATAGAGGCAGAGAAGGTTGAAGCAGTTACTTCGGCTGCCGGCGTGGAAGCTGCCGTTCCTGCTGATGCGGAACCGGTAACGCAGATTCCTCTTACGCAGATGCTGGCATCGGGAAGCACTTCACCGGTAACAATACTATTAAAGGATGCTGATATTCGTATAGGAAAGATAATCATAAAGAGGAGAGAAGAGAAATAACTGAGGCTAATCCAACGTAACGCATCCATCGTGCCGTGCATGATATAAAAGACGATAAGCTTACTTAGATAGAATAAGGGTTAGGAGGGGAGGACGATATCAGCGGATATAGGTGAACTACTGGCTCCGTATCAAACGCAGATAAATGAACATCTGGCATCACTCTTCGACGAGAAGATCGCGGATGCTTCACGGATCTCCAACCATACCGGCGAAATCGTCGTTGCAGCGAAAGAGTACACCTTACGCGGCGGGAAACGACTCAGACCAATCTTCTGCATCTATGGCTACCAATGCCTGAGTGATACGAATATCGACGCGATCATCAAAGCCTCCATCTCGCTCGAATTGATGCAGAGCTACCTCCTGATTCATGACGATATAATGGACGAAGACGAACTTCGCCGGGGTAAAACGACGTTTCATATCATTTGTAAGGATCTGTGTGAACGCGAATTTGGAACGACGAAGTCCCTCAAATTCGGCGAAAGTATCGCGATCGTGGCGGGCGATTTGTTGGAGGCGTATGGCGAGGAAATATTGGCGAACTCACCGTTTAACAGCGAATACGTCAAGAGGGCGTTAGCCAAGTATGCGGCAATCGTCGAGAATGTAGGCTACGGCCAAATTTTGGACATCACTGCTGAGCGGAAAGGCGGTTTTAACGAGGATGAAATTCTCACGATCCACAAATTGAAGACTGCGAGTTATACCATCGAAGGCCCGCTGCACATCGGTGCGCTTTTAGCCGGTGCGAACGAAGCGGATTTGCAGGTCCTGAGTGACTACGGCATTCCTTTAGGTTTGGCATTCCAGATCCATGATGATATACTGGGCTTGTTCGGCTCGGAAGAGAAAACAGGCAAACCCGTGGGCTCCGATGTCCAAGAGGGTAAAAAGACGCTCCTGATCTTACATGCTCTGGATAGCTGCACGGACGACGAGAAAGAGTTCATCTTTAACGCGCTGGGCAACGAGCAGATTACAGCAGAGGACATTGATAGGGTTCGAGAGATCGTGCGGAGAACGGGCTCGCTCGAGTATTCGAAACGCTTGGTTGCCGAGATGAGTGATAAGGCGGTTCAGGCTATTAAAACATCAGATTTCCGCGCAGAAGCAAAAGGGTTCCTTATCAATATTGCGGACTTCATTGGGAATCGGGAGTTTTAGAGGTCCCATAAGCTGTTCTCTTCATATGTGGTGGTCTAAAGCCACTGTAGACTACGAAGAACTTCTTACTTAACTTAGATTGACGCATTTATAGTATGTAGGGTGTTGTGGAAGGATGCGATTGGTCGTGGGAGTAACGGGGGCAAGCGGCGCCATTTATGCAAAACGGCTGTTGGAGGTGCTCAAGGAAAAGAACGTGGAAGTCGATTTGATCGTTACCGCACCTGCGGAATACATTATACAAAACGAACTCGGGCTTACGAGCACGGAATTGGGGGAACTAGCAACAACCGCCTGGGACATCTCTGACATAGCCGCGGACGTTGCAAGCGGCTCACAGCCAAGAGACGGCCTGGTGATACTGCCCTGCACGATGGATGCCGTGGCGAAGATGGCGCATGGCATCTCGGACAATCTGCTTTTACGCTGCTTTGACGTGATGCTGAAAGAAAATCGGAAGATCATTATCGTACCCCGGGAGACGCCGTTACACGAGACGCATCTTGAAAATCTGTTGCGGCTGCGGCGAAAGGGCGTAACGATCATACCACCCATGACCTCGTTCTATCACAAGCCTCAGTCCGTAATGGACATGGTGGATTTTATAATAGCCAAAATCCTTGACCAATTTAATATACCGAATGCTTTAATCGCGCGCTGGAAAAAGCCGGACGTTGAGATGCCGAGGGATAGGGAGGAAGGAAGATGACTGACCGCGAGAGAAATCTGATCTTCGTCAAGTTAGGAGGATCGCTCATTACCGAAAAGAATGCACCTTACACGATTAACTACCAGGCACTAACGCGCATCATAAAGGAGCTGAAAGAAGCGATTGATAGCGATTCGCAGTTGCAACTGTTGATAGGGCACGGTGGCGGCTCGTTTCCGCACCCCGTTGCTCAAGCTTTCAGAACAGCGGAAGGTTTCGTCCAGGATACCAGTGTACGCGGGTTCGCACTGTGCCAAAATGCCGCATCGACATTAAACAGGATCATCGTCGATTTGATGACCGATTACGCGATTGACGCGGTCTCGATCCAGCCGTCCGCATGCTGCATAACTTCGGACGGTAAGATCACGGATTTCTTTACTAAACCGGTAGAAGCGGCTATAGCAGCCGGAATCGTCCCCGTTGTCTTCGGTGACTGCGTATTTGATACGGTAAAGGGTTGCTCCATCGTATCGACGGAACAAATCTTTTCTCACTTGAGCGGCGCGCTACAGCCTTCACGAGTGCTTGTTGTTGGCCTGGTTAACGGCGTTTATACCGCGGATCCGCAAAAAGATGCGAACGCACGGCTCATTCCCACCATCGAGGTGGAGAAGTTCAGCAGTGTCGAATCGTACCTCAGCGGCTCTTTTTCGGTTGACGTTACCGGCGGGATGGTAACAAAAGTCAAGGAGCTGGTGGAGATCGCGAAGCGGGGTATTGAATGCGAAATTCTGAGCGGCGCGTCAGGCAACATAAGAAAAGCATTAGCGGGCCAGAGGGGTCTGGGAACACGTATACAACCAGTCACCACCGCAGTCGAATAAAGCTATAAAAAAGAAGCGCTTAAATGATTTACGAGAGATGGAGAAGAAACGAACCTTAGCGGATTTAGCGAAGCTGCTGGAGCGGTATGATATCGTAGAGTTAGAAGATGTCACGATAAAAGGGGATATCACATTGGAATTCGGGGCTTCGAGAGGCGTGGCACTTCCTCTTGCACTCGCTGAGATTCTGCGTTCCGCGTTGGGCGTTCGCGAAATGCCTGCAGTTCCTGAGGAGGCACGGATAGCCGAATTAGTACCTGCGACCTTTGACGGTGCGAAAGCCGACTGGACAGGGCAGATAGAAGAGGTTACCATTGGTGCTACTGCTGCGGACGGTGGCACACGGGAGCGCGCGGTAACAATCGGAGGCGAGAAAGCCTTGCAATTCTATAATTTCGACGCGCAAATGCCGCATCCACCCGTGATCTCCGTAGATTGCTTTGACATGCCTATTCCCTTAGCGAAAGCGGTAAGGGGCTATTATGAGGATGTGATGGAAGATCCGGGCGAATGGGCGAAGAAGAACGTGCACGAATTCGGTGCAGACATGGTTACCATTCATCTTATCAGCACGGATCCGATGATAAAGGATACTCCGGCACGGGAGGCGGCAAAGACCGTAGAGAAAGTGCTGCAGGCGGTAAAAGTTCCCATCGTCATTGGCGGGTCGGGTAATCCCGAGAAAGACCCCGCGGTGCTCGAGGCGGCGGCTGCAGTTGCCGAGGGTGAGCGGTGCTTAATCGCATCGGCGAACCTTAACATGGACTACGAGCGAATCGCGCAAGCAGCGCAGAAATATGGGCATGTTATCCTCTCGTGGACGCAGCTGGACATAAACGCGCAGAAAACACTGAACCGGTATCTGTTCAAGCTGGGCGTGCCGAGAGAAGATATCGTCATCGACCCGACCACTGCCGCGCTCGGTTACGGGCTGGATTATGCGTTCACGAATATAGAACGGATGAGAATAGCGGCGTTAAAGGGCGATACCGACCTGGCGTTCCCTATTTCCTGTGGTATCACGAATGCATGGGGTGCGCGAGAAGCCTGGATGAAGGACTCGCCCATTAAGGAGGATTCTGATTGGGGGCCTGCAGCGTACAGGGGTCCGATCTATGAGATCATAACAGGGCTGACCCTGGGGCTTGCCGGTGGCGATTTGTTTATGATGATGCATCCGAAGGCTGCGGCTGCTATCAAGGACATAACACAGATGCTGTTCGGAGCGACCGGAGAAGCCGCGGATGCGGACAAGGAGCTGCACGATTGGATCACGTGGGTTGGAGGTGCGTCAAAGCAATGAAACTCAGCAGTCCGATGGAGATCTGGAAGTATCTTCCGGGCACGAATTGCGGCGACTGCGGTGAGAAGACGTGCCTGGCGTTCGCTTCGCTCCTGAAAGAGCGTAAGAGAACCTTGGAGGAGTGCATACCACTTCTTGAAATTCGGTACGGAGCGAAAGGTAAACAATTAGCGGAATTGTTAGCGCCTGAGATACGAGAAGTAGAGATCGGCGTGGGTGCACGGGCGTTGAAAGTAGGCGGAGAAGACGTCATGTACCGGCATGAACTCACGTTCTTCAACCGAACAGCGCTGGCTTATGACGTCTGGGACACTCTGGAAGCGAACGAGTTGCGAGCGCGCGTAGAAGGAATAACGAACTGGCGTAAATTTTACGTTGGTGAATTTTTAACGGTCGATGCAATTGTGGTCCGTTCGGTATCGGGCGATCCAGGCACGTTTGCTGCCTGTGTGAAGGCCGTTGCGGAGGAGACTGACCTACCGCTGGTGCTCTGCTCCTTTGATACGGGCGTGCTGGAAGCGGGCTTGAAGGAGGTTGCGGATCGAAAGCCGCTGTTATACGCCGCGAACACTACCAACTGGAAAGAGGTTCTGGTACTCGCACGGCGCTACAGCGTTCCTGTTACGTTGTTCTCGCATGACCTCGATACACTCAACAGTCTCGCGGTGACGTTCTCGTCCGCCGGCGTCGAAGATATCGTTCTGGATCCCGGGACGTCACCAACAGGGGAAGGGCTTGCCGATACCTTCTCCCGGTTAGTACGGCTACGGCGTGCGGGAATAGTAGAAGGGAATAAGAGCGTTGCCTATCCCTTGATGACCGTGCCGATGACCGCATGGCTGATTTACGGTGAAGGCGAAGAGGACGCGCTGGATGCGTCGTACTGGGAAGCCATGCTCGCCGCCATGGGCAGCATAAAATACGCTGATATAATGATTCTGCACTCGATCGAGCCGCATTCGCTGATCGCCGAGCGGACACTCGTGGCAAATTTATACACGGATCCGCGACGTCCTGTAAGCGTAGAGCCTGGCTTGCGAGAGGTAGGAACGCCAACGGCTGATTCACCGCTTTTCCTCACCACTAATTTCGCGTTGACTTATTACACGGTCGAGAGCGACCTCAGCTCGAACAAAATCGATTCCTACCTGATGGTGATTGACACCGATGGAATCGGCGTCGAAGCCTCAGTTGCCGGCGGGCAGCTCACGGCAGAACTGATAAAAGATGCTTTAGAATCGTGCGAAGCGGAAAAGAAACTGCAACATAAGACCCTGGTGATCCCGGGCCTTGCCGCGCGACTCTCGGGCGAGACAGAAGACGTTACCGGCTGGAACGTGCTGGTCGGTCCACGCGATAGTGGAAGAATCCCTGGCTGGATGGACGAGCATTGGCCGCCTAAAACCGTTTCCGAGTGAGTGAGTGTGTGTGATAAAATGACCTGGGCAGTATGGATGACCGGCTTACCCAGCAGTGGTAAGACCGCTATAGCACGGAAAGTACGAACCATCCTCAAAGACCAAGGCGTAGCTAACGTGACGGTGCTCGAACTTGACGAGATACGGAAATTCATCACGCCACAGCCGACCTATTCGGACGAGGAACGGGAGATCGTTTATGCTTCGTTGGTGTATATGGCGAAGCTTCTCGTGGACTGTGGCACGCCGGTTATCATAGACGCAACGGCGAATCGGAGGCGATACCGTGATAGAGCGCGTGCGGCTATACCGAATTTCGCGGAAGTGTACGTAAAGTGCTCGTTAGATACCTGCATGGCACGAGAACGGCGGCGGAAAGCGAGGCATGCACCTGCAGGCATTTACAAGAAGTCGCAAGATGAAGGCGCAACGGTGCCCGGCGTGAACGTGCCGTACGAGGAACCCGTGAAGCCTGAAGTCGAGGTTGATAGTGAAACTATGACTATCAAAAAGTGCGCAGAGCGGGTGGTGGAGTTTTTACTAAGCGAATATGAAAAGTAACGGTTTCTGAAAACTTCTGGTTATTATCCCCTGCTGGGTTCGCCCAATCGCTCATCAGCAATCCCAGGATACCGCTCAGCACTACTACGGCAATAATCATAACGACGATGAGATGCTTTTATTTCATTCTTAAAGTCTCCAAATCGCTTTTAGCGCTCAAATCCGAAGTGAACTATAAGTGAGATCTCTTTTCACTTTCCAGTGGGGTGGGGTACGAGGACGAATTCGTCGATCCATATCTTCTTCGGATAGCAGGGTAAATAGGAAAGCTTTTTGACGCATAACAACAGAATATACGGGGTGCTCGATCATTCTATCAACGGTGAGAGGACAAAAGGGAAAGGCAAAAACCCGGCATCTTTTAAACTTATGCACCCTACAACAATAGCATACATTTATCTCACGCACAGATGAGCAAGGAGCTGAGAGGGACGAGATAATATGAAATCTACAACGCAGGACTTAACGTTCAAGGAAATAGAGGCGAAATGGCAGCGGATATGGGAAGAGAGCACGATATTTGATGCGGAAATCGAGCAGAGGGAGAAGTTCTTCTTGACCGTTCCGTATCCGTACACGTCGGGACCGTTGCACATCGGTCATGGACGAACATACACAATAGGGGACATAATCGCGCGCTTTAAGCGATTACAGGGCTATAACGTCCTCTTTCCCATGGCGTTTCACGTTACGGGCACGCCGATCTTAGCGATCGCAGACAGGATTGCGCGGGGAGATGCGGGGGTTGTAGAACGATTCAAAGAGTACGTCTCGATCTATGAAGATGCGTCACGGGTCGACGAAATCGTCAAGTCGTTTGATACGCCGGAGAACGTTGCGGACTTCTTCGCGAATCGAATCTCCGAGGATTTTAAACGGATGGGGTATTCCATTGATTGGCGCAGACGGTTCAATACCACCGAGCCAATGTACAATCGGTTCATCGAATGGCAGTTCAAGAAGCTTTATGACCGGGGCGTCATCAAGAAGGGCAAGTATCCCATTACGTATTCCTGCGAAGACGGCTGCGCGGTTGGCGAGGATGATATCGGCGATGGAGACACCGATAAAGTCTCGATTACCGAATATACCGCGATAAAATTCAAGCTGAGTGACGAAGACGCGTACTTACTCGCTGCGACACTGCGGCCTGAGACCATCTTCGGGATTACCAATCTCTGGATAAAGCCCGAGGCAACGTACGTTAAGGCTAAGGTCGGAAATGAAGTGTGGATCGTGTCAAAGGAAGCGGCGGAGAAGCTGAGCTACCAGCGTGAGGACGTTGAGGTTATAGACGGGGAATTAAAGGGAGACGATCTGCTGTGGCGAAATGCCCAGGAGCTTGTTGACGGCCGTGAGATTCCGATTTTTCCCGCGAGCCTCGTTGATGAGGATGTGGGCACGGGCGTGGTCTATTCGGTGCCTGCGCATGCACCCTATGATTACATGGGTGTGGTAGACCTGAGAAAGACTGAGGGGATCGAAATCGAGCCCATAAAGATAATAGACATCGAAGGGTACGACCTGCCAGCGAAGGAGATCTGCGAAAAGATGGAGATAGAGAGCCAGGATGATGAGCGTCTGGAGGAAGCCACGCAGATTATTTATAAGGACGAATTTTACCGCGGCGTCTTGAATGAACGCTGCAAGGCGTTTGCGGATATCAAGATCGCGCAGATAAAGGATGAGGTCAAGGACTGGTTAAAGGCTGAGAACATCTCTGATCTCTTTTACGAGACGTCGCGTAAGGCTGTAACGCGAGGCGGGAGCAAGGTGATCGTTGCCGTGCTGCAGGATCAGTGGTTCATCGATTATACGCCGCAATGGTGGAAGGATATGGGGCATAAGCTCGTTGAGAATATGACGTTCTATCCCGAGAAGTACAAGGGCTACATGCAGGACATTGTTGATTGGTTAGCGTTTAGACCCTGCGCGCGGAAACGTGGCCTGGGCACACGGTTCCCATTTGAAAAGGAATGGATAATCGAATCATTGAGCGATTCTACCATTTACATGGCGTTGTACACCATCGCACACCTGCTCCGGGACGTGCCGGTGGACGCGTTGCAAGAGCAGTTCTTTGACTACGTGTTTCTGGGCATTGACGATGTCGAGGCCGTGTCAAAAGAGGTTCACGTTGATGCGGCCGTGTTGAAACGGCTGCGGGCTGAGTTCACCTACTGGTACCCGAACGATCAGCGGCACACGGCGCCGCCGCACCTCTCTAACCATCTGGTCTTCTTCTTGATGCACCATACCGCGATATTCCCTGAAGAATGCTGGCCACGAGCGATAACGCTGAACGAATTGATGATACGGGAAGGGGCAAAGATCTCGAAGAGCAAGGGGAACGTCATTCCGCTGGCGCACGTCTCCGAACTGTACGGTGTGGATTTGTACAGGCTCTATTGCGCGCTCAATGCGGATTTCGCCAGTGTGGTCAACTGGCGTGAGCAGGATACGGACGCGCTGCGGAAACGGTTCAACGCGCTGGTCACGGTATTCGAGGAGAGCACTGAAGCTGATGCATTACCAGAAGCCGAGTTCACGCATACCGATCGCTGGCTGCTCTCCAAGTTCTACAGCCGGTTACAGGAATCCATCGAGCGATTCGAATGCTTTAGAATACGCGAAGCGGGCATCAACGTGGTCTTCAACATGATGAACGATATCAAGTATTACGAGAAGCGGGAGAGCGTGGAACGGCGCAGACGGATCGTCCGGAACGTGCTGGATGCGTGGCTCATTATTCTTTCGCCGTTGGTGCCGCACATCTGCGAAGAGCTCTGGCATAAACGATACGACACGTTTATCTCGCTGCAAACGCTACCGGCGATAAAAACGGAGCTTATCGACGAGCATGTAGAGCGTGAGGAGGACTACCTGGTCTCGCTTGTTGACGATATACGGGAGATATTGAAGATCGCACGGATCACGCCCACTAAAATATACCTGTATACCGCAGATTCTGGGACGGAGCAGTGGAAGTGGGAGCTCTTCAAAGCGCTCAAGGACGTGCCGGACCGGGAGAAGATAAAAGAGGCGATGCAGATACGCAAGGATAAGAGCACGGTGAATTTCGTCAAGCTGTTGCTGAAGAGCAATCTCGAATACAGCGAGGTGCGTGAAGCGGATACTCTGGAACGCGCAAAGGGGTATTTACAGAAAGAGTTCGGCTGCGCGATCAGTATAAACGAGGATTACGACCCGAAAGGCAAGAAGAAGTTCGCGATTCCCCTGAAGCCCGCGATTTACGTGGAGTGAATCTCTGAGAACCTGAAGATTCGGTTGATTCTTTTCTGTATTCTACAATACTGCTGAACGTCGTCACGGGAGTAGGTACAACACTAAATGATACTAATATAAGTAAAAGGACCATAACTATACCAAAGGACGTATCCACACTAACCAGTACAATATTTGCACTGCGGTGCGTGCCACCCAGACCAACAAGAGAGGTTCCGCGAGAAATGAGCATAAAGAAGTGGTTTGGCGTTAGAAAGAAGGGAAGACAGAACGAAGCAGAAGATGCAGCAGCTGTTGATGAGGCTAACCCCTTACGTATTTTAAACGCCGCGTTGCAGCTTCACGAGTCAGGCCGATTTTACGAAGCGTATCCTCTGTGTGAAAAAGCGCTTAAGCGTTTTGAAAGACTCCTTGAAGCCGATCCAGAGAACATACAGTTCCAGTCTTATGTAGCAATGACCCAGAACAGCCTCGGAATTCTGCTTAGTGTCATGGGCCGGCAGGATGAGGCAAAGGAGCGCTTTGAAAGCGCGTTAAAACTCGTCAAAGGGCAGAAAAATCAGCATGATACCGGCTGGACGCTATCGCTGCTTGGACGGTTAGAATTCGACAGAGATGTGCCTGACCTTGAAACTGCGCAATCATTCTTGGAATCGGGTATTGAAAAACTGCGTGAAGATATCACACCTTTTTATTCCACCGTAGTGAACTTGCTTGCCTTGTGCTATTATAAACGGGGCGAGCAAACGAGACGGGAAACAAGGAAGGAAAAGGAAAAAAACCGCATCAAACAGCTTGCG
This sequence comes from Desulfobacteria bacterium, assembly GCA_035528755.1. Taxonomy (GTDB): domain Archaea; phylum Halobacteriota; class Syntropharchaeia; order Alkanophagales; family Methanospirareceae; genus JACGMN01. The sequence goes on from DATKXZ010000077.1 coordinate 15,336, forward strand.
AAAGAATCTTCTCAATTCTATACCTTAGCTGCTACTAACTACCGGAAAGCGTACGAACTCCCGTGTACCGGGATGCCCACCGAATTACTCATAGACGCGTATCTCGCGGACACCTTCTCACGTTCTGTGCACGTCATTGCCGAAGCAGATGACCGTACGGCGGTTACGATACTAACTGAATCCATAGAGCGAATAGAAAAGGCGGTCAAATTAGCAAAAAAGAATGAAGAAGAGCGTAAACGAGTGGAAGGGGCGTGGCATGACCTCGTGGCAAAACAATGCATCCGGTCGGTGAGTTTGTTTAAGGGAGAGCCGGAAAAGCAGGAGCAGCTTCTTGGTGATGCTATTGACCATCTCATACAGGCAGCCCTGAACTTCGAGGAGCTGCACGCAGACAAAACGGCGGCATCGTGCCAGGGCTGCGCCTGTCTCTACAACGGCTTGAAAAAGTTCCGAGACGGTATTATGTCCGATAAGTTACCGTTAATCGCAGAAGCCCACGAAGAGTTTAAACGGGCTTCGGGGTTTTACCAAGCCGCAGAAAGTGATGTGGGTGCCGATGTGATTGCCGCAATTAATGCGGTTATACCCGAACTGGAAACGTGTTACGACAAATGGTCAAGCGAGGAAAGGAAACCAAAAATCGCTGAGTACCTCCCGATTTATGAGATGATAAATAACCTGATCGAGCAGGTCTCGACTGCGGGATTGCGCAATCTGTTCAAAGCGTATATATTTGATCCGTTCATGCAGTTAGTGGACGAGCAAAAGCCTAAAATAACAAGGACACAAACTGATTTTAGGGGTGGCGTTATTATGGGAGATGTAACTATCCTTGAAAATATCCAAGATTCAACTATAATAAACAAATCGATTGTTGAAAATTCGTTCAACAAAGTAAACGAAAAGTATGGTGAAGAGGTTGCGACTGCATTCTTACAGATAGCGGCATTTATAGAGAAATCGAAGAATCGAGAAGCCGGAGAACTATTTGACACGTTCAACGAGGAACTGAACAAACCAGAGCCGAAGCAGTTGGTGTTAAAACGACTCTGGGGTGGGATAGAAAAGGCGCTTCCTGCTATCGCAACGTTATCAGATGCGATAGTCAAACTCAAAACGCTCTTTAATCAGTAAAGAAAAGAGCCTACCTAAATATCCAGATTCATCACTTCCTTCGCGTGCGCCTGTATGAAGTTCCGGCGTGGCTCGACATCCTCACCCATGAGCACGGTAAAGAGCCAGTCAGCTTCCGCGGCGTCCTTTAAGTGCACCTGCTTGATGCACCGTGTCTCGGGATTCATCTCGCCCAGACCCTTGTAGTGCTGGATCTTCACACCGGCTTCGCCTTCCTTCACGTTCAACTCCTCCAGAATCCGTGCGTATTCCTCATCGGAAAATGCGTAGCGCTCCTCTTTGCCCTTCTTCACCATGTACAACGGCGTCAGCGCGAAGGTTTTTTAAGTAACTTCTAATAATGTATCTTACGCTATGGAGAAAGAGCTGTTAAGCAGGCTAACAATTTGGTGGCAGGCGTTTCGCTATCATTTCGTGCCGCCGAGCATTTTTCCCGCTGCGATCGGTGGACTCGTCAGTTGGGCGGTCATCCGCACGTTTTCGCTCTGGTATTTCTTCCTGGTTCTCTTAGGCGTCACTATCAATCATATCGCATTGAACATGACCGACGACTATTTCGACTTCAAATATTCCGTTGATCGGCTAAAGCCCGGCGAGAAAAACCCGTATACCGGCGGCAGCGGCACACTTACCAGCGGATTGATCGTGCCCTCCGTCATGTTCAGAGCGTTTACACTGCTCTATCTCATTGTTGCCGCCATTGGCATTTATCTCGGGATCGTACGAGGACTTCTCGTTGTGCTGTTTGGATCCGTCGGCGTGTTTTGCTCTATCTGTTACACGGCGCCACCAATCAAGTTCTCGCACCGTTGCCTGGGCGAACTGGGATTGCTCCTCAACTTTGGGCCCATCATTGGCCTCGGTGCTTATTTTGTGCAAGCCCAGCAGTTAAGTACTGAGGCGTTATTAGCAACACTTCCCTGTGGCATCATGCTCTTCTCGATGATTATCATCAATGAAATTCCGGACCTCGAAGAAGACAAGCAGGCAGGAAAGATAACGCTAATCGCACGCTATGGAACGCAAACAGGCATTAAGCTCTATGTTGGAAGCTGGGCTGCGACGTATCTCGTGATCATACTGGGTGCAGCGTTTCACGTGCTGTCCCCCTTCACGTTGATTGCGCTCCTCTCGTTTCCTTTGACCTATAAGTCGATAACGACTCTGGTAACGCATTACGAGGATCCGCGAGCGATGGCGCCGGCAAACCTGGACATGATACGGGCGCACAGTGTCACCTCCTTATTGATCATTGGTGCGTACGCCCTCGAAGGGCTGACGAACGGTGCGGATGGTATACAACTGCTAGGACTTCTTCTTGTCTTACTTGTTTTTTACATACCCGCGGCGCTTTCGATATTCCGAGCACCAAAACCCGAATAATCAGCCCTTTCGTAGATAATCAGATTTATTTATTCAGATCGTGCAAGAGCTCATCGGTATCGTCCATAATTTCCAATCCGGCGTTCCTGCCGTGGTCTTCAAAAAGCAGTCGTTTTCCCCCGCTCGTCTTCTCGTACACTTTTAGGTTTATTGTTGACGTGAGGCTTTCAAAGGTGCTATGCGTCATTGTGCCCTCATGGGGACTTTTGAGTTTCCATACGCTGCCCTGTATCGCTTCAATATCGGATTTAAAATGCCGGTCTTCGAGGGTTATTCGCACCAGGTTTTGTTCTTGTTTCTCGAAATGCGTTATTTGAGCGCCGGTATAGGTCGCGAACTTGTGAAAACGACCGTTATACCAGAGGAGTCCTGCAAAGCCAGAAAAATTCGTGTGCAACCACGGTATTCGAGCAAGTGCGAGCATAAAGGATATTCCCTCGTCCGTAAAGTGATTCGACTGCATCCAGATGTAGGAACTGGGGAAGCTGTGCCCCCAATCTTTCTCGATGTAGCCTTTTCCCTTATCGAACGCTATCTGCTCACCGTCGATTTCTAAGGTACCCTGGAGTGTGTGGTTCATGCTTACGATACCGTGTTTACACTGCATGAAGGGAACGAAAGAACCCCAGCCCATAAGTCCCGGCGCGAAGAATCGCTTGGGATACGGGATGACGTTCTCGAAGTGCAGCTCGCCGCGAATGCCCTGCCCTGATTGATTGAGGTCTACAGTGAGCGACTCCGCCGAGAACTGGTTTTTCCCGAGGGTGACTGCGAAGTTTTTGGACGACGGGCTGAAGGCATCAACGGGGAACGTGAAATACTCGAAGTCGCCTGTTTTACCGTTAAAAACCTGAATGAATGCGTGTGAATCCTCGTTATCCTCGCCAAGCGAGATTCCAGGAATAACGGCGAGTATATGCGCTTCAGCGGCATCGACGAGTTTGAAGTACCAGCCCTCAAAATAGTTCTTATACGATTTCTTACCCTGAAACAGCTCGGGGTTCCATATCTTTCGAAGGTTTACTGGTACCATAGGGTTCAGTTCGGTTCTTTCAAGATTGAGAATGGCGTGTGTTTGCTTCGCTTTGCTTCGCTTCACTTCACGTTATCACTTTTTGTGACGTGAAGCTGGTTGAATATTTTAGGACGTGCTCGTGATAAATGTTGCAGTTTTTTCAAACGCTCGTTCTTCTTCCAAAAATGCTCAGTATCTCTCAGCCTTCGCGGTTCGACTTTATGGGGGAGGGGTTAGCGGAAACGGCACTTTTATGCGCTCGTAGCATCTTCTGGTATTCTGTTCCACTATATTCTAGAGTACTCCGAGAAGCGCAGTAAAACCCACTTACCCGTACCGATGAAGGAACTGACGAGGCTAATCAGGATCGAGAACCCGCAGGAATGCCGCATAATCGAGCGGCTGAATCGTTTCGTGGTGCTGATAGAGCGTGACGGAACGGTATATCGAGCACACATAACGAACACCGGCAGGCTCTCTGAATTCATGGTCAAAGGCCAAAAAGCGTTCTGCTTCAAAACGCAGCAGCACCATCAGGGCAAAACGGATTGCAGGCTGTTTGCAATCGAGGAGCGTGGGTTAGGAGCACTCATCGATACCTGGCTGCAGATGAAAGCGTTTGAAGAAGCGTTGCAGCGAAACCTCGTTCCGTGGCTCGCGGGCTGCCGCATGCGGAAGCGGAACGCAGTGTTGGGTGCATCACGATCACGCATCGATTATCTTTTAGAGTGCAACGGAAAAGAGGTGTATCTCGAGGTAAAGAGCGCGGTGTTACGGGACGGTGCGTACGCCATGTATCCCGATTGCCCGACTGAGCGTGGGCGAAAACATGTACGCGAACTGACGAATTATGCGAGAGCAGGAGGATCGGGGATTGTGGTGTTTATGGCTGCGCTTCCGTATGTCCGAGCGTTCACACCGAATAGAGCTGCGGATCCGAAGCTCTCCGATGCGCTTGTGGCGGCACATACATCGGGGGTGGACGTAAGAGCTCTTGGGTTGTACTACAATCCAGAAGACGGGTGGGTGTATCTGTTTGAGCAGGATCTTGCGGTGGAGTTTTTGTAAGACGGCAGTTCCACTTTAGAGGCGTCAAAAGTATCCAGCTAAAGGAAGAAATGAGAAATTCATACACTAAAACTTTCAATCTCCTGTATTAAGCTACTCGGCAGTCCCGCCGCATCATATTCGTCGCCATTGATCTTGTTATTAACGGCATCCAAGAATTTATCGAACGACTCGTCTTCGTTAATCTCCTTTAAAGATTTTATAAACTCGGGTAAGAGTTCTTTATCCATTCTCTTCATACGGACTATTATGAAAAAGCACGTCTTCACGTAAATTTTGGGATTAAACTCTGCTGCCTTCAAAGCGTCGAGATAATAACTATACTGATTTTCCTGTTTCATTGCAATGTCACCGAGCAAAAGGTACGCTTTCATTAATGGCTCGCGGTAGTCATTACGCAAGGCGTCGAACGCAGCGGTTTTTGCTAATGTCTCAGCTTCGTCGCTATGACCATTCTCAAAAAGGGCTCTTGCATAGTCGAGCGTCGTTTTTTGTAGTTCGAATGTTGCAGCCAAGCGGTGAAGGATCTCGATAGCTTTCTTGAAAGATTTCCTCGCTGCGGTTATATTTCCCTTCTTTGCTTCTATAATTCCAATTCCTCGAAGTGCGAGAGCTTCTTGTAAAAGCATTTGCATGCTTCTGGCAAGCGTAAGAGCATCTTTATAGCATTTCTCTGCGGAGGAAAGGTTCTCTTCTTCTTTATACTGGATATATTTGCATAGATAGGTGTCAGCAAGTTTTTCGAGGATATCTATCTCTTGGGGCTTGGCTCCAACCTTTATGACAA
>DATKXZ010000078.1:0-9714 GCA_035528755.1 Desulfobacteria bacterium
GACACCATATATCGCGGCAACCACCGCTGTGCTCTCTCCTTTGTTGATTACCTGATTAACCGCCCATTTGATCTTTCTGTCCGTGAGCTTCACCATGCGTTTTGGTGAAACTTCCTGACGAAATAATTTCGGGACTCTACAGCATTCTTTGTTGTTCTTATCGTATGCACGGCATTACTCCCCTACCACGCTGTAGTTCGTTTTTTGGAGGATCACGACCCGCTCCCCATCTCGAACACATCGTGTATTGCTTGCGCTGCTCGGTACGCCTCGTCCTTCTTCACGACAATGGAGATATTAAACTCCGAACTGCCCTGAGAGATCATTATCACGCTTATTCCCTCTTTACCGAGTGCGGAGAAGATCTTCCCTGCAACTCCCGGCGTTCCTGCCATACCGGCGCCGACAACGCCCATTGCGCACACGTTACTATCAGACGTGAAATCGCGTATCACCGTGCCGCCGGTATTTATGCTCTGTATCGCCCCTGTTGCCCGACCTAATTGCGCGCTATCGATAACGAGCGAGATGGTCATTTCAGACGAGCCCTGGCTTATCATGATGCTGTCCACATTCTGAGCGGCTAAGACCGAGAATAGACGCGCTGCAACGTCCGATATGCTCCGCACACCAGTGCCCGTGATATTAATAATAGAGGTATTTTCGATGATGGTAATGGCTTTAACGGCTTTTATCGTCTTCTCCACCTCTTTTCCTATCAGTGTGCCTTCGTCCTCCGGTTTGAACACATTCTTCACCCGTATCGGTATTTGTTTCGCTATTACGGGCTCTATCGCTCGCGGATGGAGTACCGAAGCACCGAAGTAGGATAATTCCATCGCTTCTCGGTATGAAATGTACGGTATCTTCCGCGCATCCGGTATTATTTTGGGATCCGCGCTCATTATGCCCTCCGTCTCTTTCCAGAGCCAGATCTCGTCGGCAGCGATCGCCGAGCCGATTATGGTAGCGGTGTAGTCCGAGCCGCCTCTGCCGAGCGTTGTGATTATCCCTTTCCGTGTCTCGCCGATGAAGCCCGTTACAACGGGTATCGTAGTGCCCAGTAGCGGCGTAATTCGAGCCCGTATCTCCTGCTCCGCACGCCCGATTAATTGTGCGTTGCCGTATTCTTCATTTGTTAGTATCCCTGCTTCACCACCGGTACGGGATACCGCGTCCAGACCCAACGATTGTAGCGTGCCCGCCAGTATAGGCGCTGCCAATCGTTCGCCGAACGAGCTAATATAATCCAATGAGCGTGGCGTTAATTCGCCTAAGAGACAGATACCGACTAACGCTTTCTCCATTTCCGAGAATCGATCGTTTATCTTCTCTTTTACACTTTTCAACACTTTTTCGTCGGATATCGCCTCGGAAGCCGTTAGTTCATGCTTCTTTCTGAGCGCCTCCGCGAATTCTTTCACCTTTTCCGTATTCCCTTCCTGGGCTACCTTTTTAGCGTTATCCAAGAGCGCGTCGGTAACCGTAGAAAGTGCGGACGTTACGGTGACGATCTCGACTGTTTCTGCCTCTTTGCGCTCTTCTTCCGCCTCCTTGAAGCGCTTGATCAGTTGTGCTACGGTCTTTATCCTCTCCCCGTCCGCAACCGCTCTGCCTCCGAATTTCATTACCACTCGCATTCTCTTCTTACTCCCCCCTCTTCTCCTTCAACTTTCGCCTCGTGCTCTTCCCGTATTCTACTTATCCACCGTTCCAAAAAGATTTATATGCGCTGATTTAAAAGTTACGTAAAGGTTGGTATTAGATTATAGTCCAACGTGTAAATAGCGAGGTAAATATAAAAAATGGCAGGACAATTAGGTGGAGTTCCTATAATAATATTGCGAGAAGGGAGCGAAAGAACACGAGGAAGAGATGCCCAGAGTGCGAATATAAACGCGGCGAAAGCAGTTGCTGCTGCCGTTCGAACTACGTTGGGACCGAAAGGGATGGATAAGATGCTTGTGGATTCCCTTGGTGACGTGGTTATCACAAATGATGGCGTGACGATCCTCAAGGAGATGGACATAGAGAGCCCGGCAGCGAAGATGATGGTCGAAGTGGCAAAGACCGTGGACTCGGAAGCGGGCGACGGCACGACAACATCCGTAGTTCTCGGTGGCGAACTGCTGAAGAAGGCAGAAGATCTCTTGGAGCAGAAATTACACCCCGCGGTCATCGCCTTGGGTTACAGACTTGCTGCTGAGAAAGCGAGAGAGGTGCTGAATGAGATCGCAATTGATGTCGCGATAGACGATGACGAGGAGCTGAAGAAAGTGGCGCAAACGGCAATAACAGGGAAATCCGCAGAAGCTTCCCGTGATTTCCTCGCGGACATTGCGATTAAAGCGGTTAAAGCGGTAGCAGAAGAGACCGCCAAAGGCAAGAAAGTGGTCGACGTGGATAACATCAACGTCGAGAAGAAAGTGGGCGGCCGAATGGGCGAGACCGAGCTGGTGCAGGGTATGGCCTTGGACAAGGAGATCGTGCATCCAGGAATGCCACGGAAGATAAAGAACGCGAAGATAGCGCTGATTAATGCCTCTTTAGAGGTGAAGAAGACCGAAACGAGTGCAGAAATTAAGATAAGATCTTCAGATCAGCTCAAGAGCTTCCTCGCGGAAGAGGAGCGGATGATGCGGCGGCTCGCGGAGCGCATAAAGGAAAGCGGCGCGAACGTGGTGATATGCCAGAAAGGGATTGACGATCTGGTGCAGCACTATCTGGCGAAGGACGGCATTATGGCGGTGCGCAGAGCGAAGAAGAGCGATCTGGAGAAGTTAGAGAAAGCAACAGGCGGTAACATCGTGAGTACGGTGGAGGACCTGACGAAGAGCGATTTAGGATACGCAGGCCTGGTCGAAGAGCGTAAGATCTCAGGGGACAAGATGCTGTTTATCGAGCAGTGCAAGAATCCTCATGCCGTGTCCATCGTGATACGGGGCGGAACGAAGCATGTGGTGGATGAAGTTGATCGATCGCTGCACGATATGCTTCGTGTGCTCGGGAGCATAATAGAGGATGGCAAAGCGGTCGCCGGCGGTGGCTCGGTCGAGACTGAGTTAGCGTTAAAGCTACGGGATTACGGCGCGTCACTCAAAGGCCGGGAGCAATTAGCAGTGGAGAAATTCGCAGAGGCAATGGAGATCATACCGCGAACCCTGGCAGAGAATTCTGGACTCGATCCCATAGACAAGCTGGTCGCGTTGAAAGCCGCGCACGAGCGTGGCGAGAAGTACGCGGGTCTGGACGTTTATACCGGCAAGATCGTGGACATGCGTGCAAATAACGTGATAGAGCCGTTGAGGACCAAGCGACAGGCAGTGCAATCGGCAGCCGAAGCAGCAATAATGATCCTCAAGATCGATGATGTCATCGCGTCGAAGAAGGGGGGCATGCCGGCACCTCCACCAGGCGGCGCAGGCGGAATGCCCGAAGAAATGTACTGATTAATCTTACGATTGTACATTCGTTCATTCACACACAACACATAATCGCACATGAGCACTCAGAGAGCATGATTTCTGTTCTCTGAGGTGTATTTTTATTTCATGGTCGTCTTGAGTGTTTTGGTTTGGTTCTGTTTATAAACACAGTCTTTTATGCAGTACTAAATTTTCGTTGCACGTATGATTTGACATACTATATCTCATTCACCAAAGAAGAAAATATCTGAAATACGATAGAATCGTTTTCAGATTGTAGGAAGGAATGGCTAAAACAACGAGCTGAACAAAAAAAAACAGTATCTTATTGAATTCCGTGTGTGCCCGAACTTTCAGCAAAAAGAAGCTAAATCGGGAGACCGAGGGAGAAAGAAGCACTTGAAACATAAGAGAAGTGATTCGATCCCTCCGGTACGCCGACTTGTATAACTGGCTATTTAGTTCCGGGGTATTTCAACCGACCACCCTTAAATTTAAAATCCGGCGGCCTCTGTTCCGTTTCGATCAGTTCGCGTGTCCTGCCTGATATCTGTGATTCGATATCCTCCGCCTCTTCTTTTACTGCGCTCTTCGCTATGTGCAGATCATCTATCTTCAGCATCCCGGCAGCGGCATACGCGGCAGAGATAAACGCCTGTAACTTCACTGCTAACGGGTCTACAATCCCTTCTTCCCGCATGTCCTTCAAGGTCTTATCCTTCCCTGAGATCCCGACAGTTTTATTGCCCGCATAATGCGCCGCTCTGAGCTGTGTGAGTGTATCTATCTGATCCATGCCGCTGTTCTTCGCTAATGCCTTTGGTATACATTCCAAAGCGTCGGCAAAGACGTTCACCGCCAATTGCTCCTTGCTCGGGATCGTCCTCGCGAAGTTCCGTAATTCCGCCGCGCATTCCGTCTCTACTGCACCGCCACCCGGCACGATTCGAGCATCCTCGCATAAGCACGCAACCGCATGCAACGCACTCTTTATGTCACCCACCATGCCCTCTAAAATCCTGAGATGCGCGCCGCGAATAATGATCGTAGAAGCCTCCTTATGCGGGCAGTCCTCGAAGAATACGTGGTTCACTCCGCCTATCTCGCGTCGCACTACCCGGCCGGCGAAGCCAAATTTGTCCTCCGTGAGGTCACTGACGTCCTGCACTATCTTTCCCGCAGTGGATTTCTCTAACCGCCTCAAATCCGTCATTTTCACTCGCTTCATCAGCATGATCCCGGCTCTTCGGAACTTGTCCAGTGCATCGTCATCCACACCCCGCCGACAACAGATCACGTTTGCACCCGAATTTATGACCGCATCAATAAGTTCATTGAAGATCCGCGCTCTGACATCTCGGAACTCCCGGAAATGCGAGGCTTGTGAGAACTTGATATGGAAATCAAACGCTCCCAAGGTTTCACCCGCTTTGCTCCGCTCCCTTGCCGCTGTTCCAGTTTTCAATTCCGTTCTGCCTTTTATTTTCGGCTCTTTATGTTCCAGCGGGAAATCGAGCAGCGCTATCCTCGCGTTCTTCACGTCTGTTGGGAGATCGTCCAGAACGTCCCGGTCAACGACGACGCCTTCGAAGAATCGGGTCTCACTTACCCGCCCTCCGCTTTTCGTCTCTATTATCACTTCATCCACATCGATCGGCAACTCGCCGCTTTTGCTTATCCTTCTTATGCTCTGCACGATCGCATCGACCAATCGATCCTCCTCGCAATACTCGCCCCCCTTCACTGCGGTCTTCGCCACGTGCCTCAAATATTCATCGCTTTCTTCTATCTCAACCGGCGATGCTAACTCATTTAAAACCTCTTTCGCACGTTTCAGTGCCTTTTCATAACCGCTGACAATCACATTCTGATGGAGGCCCAACTTCTTCAGCTCAAATCCTCGCCCCACAAGCTCACCGGTGAGAATCATCACGGTAGCTATGCCATCTCCCACTCGTTCACCCTGTGTCAGGCCGGCATTTAGTAATATATCCGCAGCAGGATGCATGTATGCCAATTCCCGCGCGATACTGTATCCGTTACTGGTGATGAGATCATCTGCTTCCAACTTCGTGGCACCACGGGTTATCAATTTCTTCGCGCCCAGAGGTCCGATGGTGGATTTGAAGATATCGGAAAAGGTAATGGCTATTTGGGCATTCGCCTCCTGGATCTCCTCTGGCGGTACTTCACCCGGTGGTAACTCTTCCTTTATTGTCATCTTTTACTCTTGTCCCCTCTCATTATCTCTGAATAGTACGCCTTTATCATAACGCTAAGGTGTAATAGAGGATAACATCCACGAATTAAAAAATATATTCATTATACATTCGCCTCTCCGGCCTTCTTGATCGCGTACTGAATAAAAAACGGGGAAGATAACATGAATAGGCCCGTTGTGGTCGCCATGAGCGTGATTATTATGCCTCCAAGTCCATATTCGGCTAATTCTTGAGCTGCAAGGAATGCGAGACCAACGGCAACACCCGCCTGATCGAGTAATGCAAAACCGAGATATTTCGTCAGTTTCGGTTCTGATTTAGATAAGAAACCACCCAGGCTGCAGCCCAAGATCTTACCAACGCTTCTACCAAGGCAATAAATGATTACAATCGCCCATATGGTAGAAAACTGCGAAATATCTATTGCCATACCAATCACAGCGAAGAAGAGCATAAAAACCGGAGTCATAATGTTGTCTATCAGTTCGCTGGAGCGGTTACCCATGTGCACATTGAAGTTAATCACGGTTGTTCCCAGAACCATGCAGGCGAAGATAGTCGAGACCCCGATGAGGTCTGCAACGCCCCAACACAGGATTGCCACTGCCACACAAATAACAAAAATATGGTCGGATGAAAGATGCATCTTTTTCGTGACGTACGATATAACGAGCCCAAAAGCGCCTCCAAGTGCTAGTGCACCGAAAATTTCCCAGATAGGATAACCCAGAGAGGCGGCAATGCCGACTTCATCACCCAGGAGCGACTTCGTCCATATCACTCCCACCGAATAGATGATAATCGCCGCGGCATCGTCCAGTCCGACAACCGCGATACTCACATCTGTAAGCGTTCCTTTTGCTCTGAGATCCCTTAAAACTGCTATGGTTCCAGCAGGCGCAGTTGCAGGTGCCAAAGAAGCCAGAATTACAGAAAGAGGGAGATCTCTCGTCAAGAGATACACGAAAATCCCCACCACAAGGGATGTCATGAGCACTTCCACAATCAGTATAATCAGTACTTTCTTTCCCATTCTTTTAAGGAACGCGAATGAGAAACTCAATCCCACGATGTACGCGACAAAGGCAAGTGTCGTTCCGGTAATAACGGAGGTTAATTGTTCAGGAGCGCTAAATTTTAAAATCGGCCCGATGATAACGCCCGCGAGGATATACGCCAATACTTCGGTCAGACCTGCTTTGTGCAATAGCTTCCCAAGTAAGAATCCCAGGAGTAGTATCGAACCGACGAGAACGTAGATATTAGCAGTCATTCTTGTATCATAAATCGGTGTCTAAGGTTTTTAATCAGGAGTTGGAGTGTTATTTCACCCACAAGCCGCCCGTTTCCGTCAACAACCGGCAGTCTCCTGATATTATAGGTCGAGAGTTTTTTTAGGATGTCCGCCACGGTTTCTTCGGGAGAGCACATTACCGGATTATACGTCATAATGTCCCGGACTAGGCTGTCTACATGTAATATGTCCGGTCTGGAAACTCCAAAGATCTTTCCACTTTTTCTATCACCCGGGATAATAGAGCGCATCATATCATGTTCCGTTACCACGCCCACCACTTTCATACTCGTTGTATCACTCACCACCCACGCGTGTGCGCTAATGGAGAGCATGGTGAGGAATTCCTTCCAATTAGCGTTCTCTTCTATAAAGGGGGTATTCCACCCAGGCGTCATGATTTCCTTCGTTTTTATCTCATAAAATTCCTCTAACATGGGTTTATGATTCCTCATGATACTATTTAAACATACCTCTTAGCCTTGCATCTCTTTCTATAAATGGACGACCTGTAGAGAGGTAAAGGATAATTTAAGAGCATCGACTGTGTATTCTTCCGTTTATTATTTCCCAAACCTTAAGTAGAATTGAACGTGGCGTGCGATGAGAAATGAGATGAGATGCAGTAAAGGCAAATGCCCCAATTCCGCGATCATCCACCAGAAGTACTCGGGACTGCACCTCTGCGAAGCCCATTTCGTCGAGGATGTCGAGCGGAAGGTAAAGAGGGAGATGCGGAAGCAGGTAATGGTGGAGCGCGGAGATAGGATCGCAGTGGCACTAAGCGGCGGAAAGGACAGTTCTGCGCTGCTCTACATGTTCGAGAAGATCTTTCACGATCGAAAAGATCTGGAATTCTTCGTGCTCTCAGTGGACGAGGGGATAAACGGCTATCGATCGATAACGCTCAGCAATGCGGAAAAGATGGCAGAGCGGTTGGGGGTGGATTTTTTCCGCGTTTCCTTTGAAGAGGAGTTTGGTTTTATGGTCGACGAAATCGCAGCGAGAGGATTCAAGCAGGCACCGTGCACATTCTGTGGCGTTCTGCGTAGGAAGCTGATGGATAAGAAAGCGAAGGAATTGGGTGCGACGAAGGTTGCCACTGCGCATAACCTGGACGACGAAGTGCAAACGATCCTGATCAATTATATACGGGGCGATATAGAGCGTTTAGGACGGCTGCGAGGCCGGCGTGAAGAGTTCGTTCCGCGAATAAAGCCGTTAAAAGACGTTCCCGAGAAGGAGGTTGCGCTGTATGCGATTTTAGCGGACATCCCGATAATCACCGACGGCTGTCCTTACGCTGCGCGTTCTTTCCGATTCACGGTGAAGCAGATGTTGAATGAGCTTGAACGGAAGCATCCGGGAACGAAATATTCGTTGATGCGCGGCTACGAGCGGCTTTCCGATTTGTTGCCAAAAGCGCACCCGGGGCGAAAGCTGTTGCGGTGTGAACGCTGCGGCGACGCGTCAGCATCACGTATCTGCAAGGCGTGCGAGATACTGGACATGATGAAGTGAACGCATGCGAAAGATTTAAAGTTCAGGAAGGCATTTTGTTACCTGGAGGGTATGAGGAATGAGTGAGGAATTAAAAGCGATTTTAAAGGACTTTTGGGAAGAATTCCGGAGGACGGTTAAGGTCGAAACGGCAATTGGTGAGCCCATAGAGATAGCGGATAAGACCCTGATCCCCATCTTCGCGATTGGCTTTGGTATCGGCAGTGGCGGCGGCAGTGGCAAAGAGAAGGAAGGACAAGGATACGGTGTTGGAGGCGGCGGTGGAATAAGTCCCGTGGCTCTGGTGGCAGCGTTCAAGGGCATTCCAGGACCCGAGGGGTTGAAGGTGCTCTCGTTGAAGCCGTCGGGAACCTTAGATAAGATCGTGGAAGAAGCATTGCCAATGGTGATGGAGAAGTGCAAGGAGATGAGAGAGGGTAAGAAAGGGGAAGAATAGACTTTATTTTTGTAGGTTCCTACGGATAGGGGGGCTCTTAGAGGAGCTCTCCCTTTTTTAGTATGATACTAATCCTCCTGGCCGTTTTAGTGATTTTTGCCGTGTTGATAGCTGCTGCGCTTATCATTCCCGTTGAGATCGCCATAAAACTCATTAAGGAAAGGTCGATGGCAGAAGGGCGAATATCATTCGGATTTCTAAAGGGCACTGCTTCCGGGCACGTTGACTTCAGTCCAGAGAAACGGGAATTCCGGTTACAAGTCTTAGGTGTCACCCTTCTCAAGAGACCGCTTGAGAAGCGGGCTGAGGAAAAACCAAAGGCTGAGAAGCCACCTACAGATTGGAAGGAGGTTGCGGGGCATGCGGATGAGCTCTACGCTGCCGGTAAGGAATTGGCAGGAGCGCTCGTCAAAAACGTATCAATAAAGAGATTGGAAGGCAGGGTAAAGGTAGGGCTATCCGACCCAGCCCAAACGGGCATGCTGGTTGGTTTTTTATATGCGGGCAGCGGTATAGCAAAGGCATTTCTGCCTGAAGCCCGCCTCGAAATCGAGCCCTCATTTGAGGAGGAGCAGATGGATGCGGATTTAGAACTGGAACTTAGCCTGCCGCTATTTAAAATGATCATACCTCTAATCAGATTCTTCCGCAGAACCAGAAAGATCTTTTGACTTAATGAGGCCGTCTACCAATCCATTATCAGCAGTGACACTTAAAGTTAACTATTGGATGGAAACCTAAAAAGTTCTTGACCTTCGATACCAAATTGGTAACCGATCCTAAGATCTTACCGATAACTGCCGCATCTCTACTCAA
>DATKXZ010000079.1:0-17536 GCA_035528755.1 Desulfobacteria bacterium
TACCTCCTCGTCGCATACGTACATAATCTCTATCTTCTCGGTATATTCCAGGTCAAGGTCCTTCCTCATGCCCTGTGTTCTTCTCACGATGTCCCTAACCAAACCTTCTTCGATGAGATTCTTGTCCGGACAACAGTCCAAGAACAAGCGTGTCTCTTCATCCACTTCCACCTGTTTATAATCCCCCTCAGCGGCAGCCCCACTCATTAAGAACTCTTCATCTTTGAATAGTACTTCACGAACATTCACCTCTTCCTTCAAGATCTCCACCAGTTCTTCGCCTTTCTCACGCTTCTCCTTGCTGCACGTGATGACAACCTCTTGTAGCGGCTGTCGAATCTTTATACCTGCGTCCGAGCGTGCTCGTCTGCCAGCTTCCACCAGGTTGGAAAGCAGCTCCATCGAAGATTCCAATTCAACGTCAATGAGCGATTCGTCAGGCGAAGGGAAGTCGCAGAGGTGCACACTATCACGCGCGCTTTCTGAAACGTCCCGCACGATATTCTGATAGATGTGCTCGGTGACGAAGGGCACGAACGGCGCGAGTAGTTTGCAGAGCGAAACGAGCGCCTCGTACAGCGTTAAGTACGCGCAATCCTTATCAAAGTTCTCCTCGACGATCCAGAACCGTCTCCGTGACCGCCGTATGTACCAGTTGCTCAGGTCGTTCACGACGAACTCCTCTATCTTCCGTGAGGCAACGTGAATTTCGAACCGCTCAAGAGCGGCAATGACGTCCTTCGTGAGCGTGTTCAACCGCGAGATGATCCAGCGATCCATGGCATTCCGTTGCTCTACCGAGATGCTCTTCTCGTTCGGATTGAACTCGTCGATGTTGGCGTAGGTGACGAAGAAGAAATAAGAGTTCCAGAGCGTATTCAAAATTTTCTTTTGCTTCTCCAGGATCGCCGGCGCGGAGAACCGTATGTCATCGGTTAAGGGGCCGACCGTGTAGAGATACCAGCGCAACGCATCCGCTGCTTCGGTCTCAAAGAGTTTATTTATATCTACCACGTTACCCTTGCTCTTGCTCATCTTCACGCCTTTAGCGTCCAGAATGTGGCCGAGCGAGAGCACGTTGAGATACGGCGGCGCATCAAACACCGCGGTTGAAACGCCAAGGAGGGTATAGAACCAGCCCCGTGTCTGGTCTATCGCTTCGGTAATGAAATCAGCAGGGAAGTTCTGCTTGAACTTCTCCGTCTCGAACGGATAATGCCACTGAGCAAACGGTGCAGAACCCGAATCGTACCAGCAATCGATTACGTCCTTTACTCGCCGCATATCGCCGCCACACGCATCGCATTTCAGCACCACGTCGTCAATATACGGCCTGTGCAGGTCAATGTCGCCCGGAACGTTAGTTTTCGCCTTTTCCCGTAAATCATCCACACTGCCTACGCAATACTGCTGACCGCAATCGGTGCAGATCCAAATGGGTAAGGGCGTGCCCCAGAACCGTTCACGGCTGAGCGCCCAATCCACGATATTCTCCAGGAACTTACCGAATCGGCCGTATTTCAAATGATCGGGATACCAGCTTATCTGCTCGTTATTCGCGAGCAAATTATCTCGGAGTTTGGACATGGCAATGAACCACGATTCACGCGCGTAATACAGAAGCGGCATACCACATCGCCAGCAGAACGGATACGAGTGCGAATACGGCTCCTCTTTATACAAGATGCCGCGTTCGTCCAGCATCTCGATGATGAGCCTGTCCGCGTCCTTCACGAACATGCCTTCGAGCGGTGGGACTTCGTCCGTAAAGCGTCCTTCGCTATCCACAGGTTGCGTGAATCCCAGCTCCCTTACTTTGCATGCCTCATAATCGACCTCACCAAATGCCGGTGCGATATGCACGATGCCCGAACCTTCATCGAGCGTGACGAAATCCGCGGTGATTACTTTATGTGCTTCTCCACCTTCTATCTTCGCGTAGTCGAATAGCGGCTCGTATTTCAAATCTTCCAGATCGCTACCGGTGAATCGTTCTACTAGCTCGTATTCGCCTTCTAAAACGTTCAAACGTGATTCCGCAAGGATTAAAACATCTTCCTTCGTGCCTTCATCAGCTTTCGGGGGAATGCGTACCTTGACGTACGTGTGCGCCGGATGAACCGCAAGCGCGATATTGCCCAATAGCGTCCAGGGCGTTGTTGTCCAGGCTAAGAAGTAGAGCGGTTCCGACTCCTCGTCCTCTTGCTTCGCCTTGAACTTCACGTAGACTGACGGTTCCTCAACGTCTTTGTAGCCCTGCGCGACCTCGTGGCTGCTCAGTGTGGTCTCGCAACGCGGGCAGAACGGAACGACCTTATGGCCCTTATAAAGCAGGCCCTTGTTCCAAATCTCCTTTAACGACCACCACACGGATTCTATATAATCGTTCTCGAATGTAATGTACGGATCGTCCATATCGATCCAGAAGCCCACACGCTTCGTGGCATTCACCCATTCGCGCTCGTATTTGAAAACGGACGCCTTACATTTCTGATTGAAGTTCTCTATGCCGTATCGTTCGATTTCGGGTTTGGTGTTAATACCCAGCTCCTTCTCCACTTCGATCTCCACCGGCAGACCGTGCGTGTCCCAGCCGGCTTTCCGTTCCACGTAGAAGCCTTGCATCGTCTTGTATCGCAATACGAGATCCTTCACCACCCGGGTGAGAATATGGCCGGGGTGCGGGAGCCCATTCGCCGTTGGCGGCCCCTCGACGAAGACGAACTTGTCACAGCCCTCTCGCTGGTCCACGCTGCGCTCAAAGGTCTTTTCACTATCCCATAACTGCAATATCTCCTTTTCCAGTTGCAGGAAATCTGCTCTTTGCGTCTCCTTTTTGAAATACGGCATACAGATCACTTATCCTTCTCTTTCTATTTCTGTTGATTGTAACTACATACAGACAGAGTATATGTTACGTAGTATGAAGATATAACTTTAAGTCAGCACGCCATAATTAAGTTGCATATAGATAAAAATATCGTCAACGTGGAAGAAATGGGATAACGTAGTTATAGTTACGTTAAAGCCATACGTTCCTAAACAGGGATTACATAGATAACTTTATATTCTTAAGAACTTAAATTTTATCTCACGGGGTGAAACGATGAAAATTGCAGTTGTCATTGGCATTAGTGATTACGAAAAACTTGATTCTCTTCCAGCTTGTAAAAATGATGCTCAAAAAATTGCTAAGTTACTAAAGGCTACAGGAGAATATGCAAAAATAGTTGAACTAACTGAGGATACTAAGGGCCGACAAATAAAAACATCATTAAGAACTTTCTTCAAGGATTATAACGATAAAGAAATTGACGAAGTCCTTTTCTATTTTTCAGGACACGGTATATATGAGTCGAATAAAGTCTTCCTTTGTTGTTCAGATTTTGATCCTGAGCATCCTTATATAACATCCATTTCTAATCAAGAAATTGATGATTATATTCGTAATATCAGTTCAACACTCGCTGTAAAGATCTTAGATTCTTGTAGCTCTGGGGAAAAATATATTAAGGACACCACCAAAGCAGAGGATGATTTTAAAAAAGCAATCAAGAATACAGTTTTAAACCAGTTCATTTGTATGGCCTCTAGTGGGCTAGATCAATCATCTTATGCTTCAGATACTATAAGTGATTTCACCAAAAGTTTTATAGAAGGAGTCATAAGTACTGAGCAAGGCGAGATTCTTTATAGAGATATTCAGGATTACATTTCAGACGCATTTAGAAATAATCCTGAGCAAACTCCTTGGTTTGTTACTCAAGGAACAGGCCTTGAAGTTTTTGCTACTGTCAATACTGCTCTAAAAGCCTTAAAAAGTACTTTTGGGATTGGAAAAGAAAAAATGCCAGAAGATCTGGATACTTTTATCGATACCAAAATTAAAGAGATGGAATCTATCTTTGTTCCCGTTGAAAAGGTTTCAGAGTCTTTGGAGCAGCTCCAATCCACACTATCTTCAACTAAACCACAAGATCCTTTGGTTTCTAAGTATTACAACTATGAGATTGTATTCAAAAATGACCTAGATTCGCTTGTTGATATGAGAACCATTGCAACTTGGGCATACCAGAGAAAATGGAACAAACTCTTTTTCGTAGATATTAACGTAGAGAGAGTTAAACGCAGAGCAACTCACACCCATATTATACCTATCTACGAACCAGGTAGATATCCTCCCCCAATCCCAGCATATCGGGCAGAAGGGAGAGTATTAGCTCTGGGGGAAAAAGATAAAAAGGAAGATAGGCCTATAGAGTATAGTATTGAAAATGTGCCAACGAGTATAAAATCTACTCATCCATTGGCCTTTGAAGTAATAGAAATAATAGCAAAACCCGAGAAAAGAGCTCTAAAACAATTTGGAGCAATGATAGGCATTTTTCACTCTCGAACCGCTGTTCTGGTTTTATCCACTACTTTGGAGTACAAGGATGTTGGATGGGACGAGCGAACAATCGACGCTTCCATAGTAAACTGGAGACTTAAAGAATTGAAATGGAAGGATATTGTTTCTAATCCAATGATTATAGCTTCGGATGTTTTGCCCCAAGTTGAAAAAGAGGTTTCAGATTATCTCAAATCCCTCATTAAGGAAGAAGAGGTAGCTATCGAACAAAAGGAAATATCTGAAGAGGTCGCATGAACTCGTTTTAAGTTCTATGATGGTACTTTTTAATAATTTAAATAACCACGCTTTCAAAAACTGCGGTTTGAAAATGAGGGACTTTCTCTGATTTTGAGAATTACAGACAACTTTTATATCCTTCCATGCAGCCTTTAGGTTTATCTGATCTGCGTTCTCACTTATGTTATTCTTGCTTTTGACCGCGTACAGATACATGGAGCACAAAAGACAAAGACCCATGCACGAGATCCATAAAATACTGGCAATCGGATTTTCCGTCCGGCACATTGTCTGCTCGGGCAGTCGAGCGGGCTACGAGATGTACGCCGCCGACGCCTTTGGCGACGTTGATACGAGACGCTGTGCCCGTGAATATTATCCGTTAGACCCGTTCCAGCTTCACGATGGACTCAAGGACCTTTACGAAGTGATGCGTTACGTCGATGGCCTAATCATCGGGTCAGGGTTCGAGAGCGCGGATTTCAGCTTCTTGCACGAAGAGGATCAGAGGAAGATACTGGGTAACGCACCGGCGAAGACGAACGAGATATCAAATAAGGCGTGGTTCGCATCGCGATTAGACGAGTTAAGTATCCCGCATCCGCGCACCTGTACCGGCAAAGCGTTAGCAGAAATGATGACGGAGGGGAAGCGCATACCGCTCCATTATCCCGTGGTGGCGAAGCCCGCGTACGGCGGTGGCGGTACTGCGAATTTCATTTGTGAAACCGAAAAGGAGTTGATCCGCGGGATTAAGGAACTACCGGACTTCTTGTATCAGGATTATATCCACGGGCAGCATGCTTCTGTTTCGGTTCTGCTGTCAAAACGAGCAGCCGTTGCGGTAAGTGTAAACGAGCAGTTGATCGGTTTGGATGCACTTTCGGCGCCCGGGCCCTTTGTGTATTGCGGGAACATCGCGCCGTTTGTCACTAAATTCTCCGGTCAACTGTGTGAGCTTGCCGAGGAGCTAACGCGTGAATTGGGCTTGATAGGCTCGAACGGTGTTGATTTCGTCGTTACTGACGAGGGGCCCGTCGTTATAGAAGTGAATGCGCGGCTGCAAGGCAGCCTGGACGCGGTGGAGCGTTCCACAGGGTTGAATATGGTGGATGCGCACGTGAACGCGGTAAGAGGCGAGTTACCGGAACGAGCTCTGCCAAAACGGTACGCGGTAAAGGCGATCGTGTTCGCAAAGCACGAAGGAGGGGTAGTAGTAACGAGTGATTTGAGTTTAGAGGGAGAAGGAGGAGGGATCGTGGACATTCCGGAGAAAGGAAGAATCATGAAGCAAGGAGCGCCTATAGCCACCGCGATCGGCGTGGGTGACACCCGGGCGAGTGCGTGCGCTGACGCGATGCAAAAAGTCGCGCGTATAAAGGCAGGAGTGCGATAGCTTTCATTCATCCCGCCCTGAGAACCGTCGTGTTCGTTAACATAACCTTTAACGTATCAGATCCGTTATCTCTTCTATACTATGCACTGGACGTACGCGAAGGCGGGCGTGGACATCAAAAAGGAACACGGCGTGGTTAAAGCACTCTCGAACGTAATAAAGCGTCAGACGGATTTACGAGGTTTTTCCGGACTGTGTGAACTCCCGTTCGATCCTCACCATCTCCTCGCGATCTCGACCGATGGCGTTGGCTCGAAGGTGCTCATTGCCGCAGCACTTGACAAGTGGGATACCATCGGTATCGACTGCATTGCGATGAACGTGAACGACATTTACTGCGTGGGCGCAACGCCGCTGGCGTTTGTCGATTATCTCGCGATGGAGCGACCCGATGCGCGAATTGCCGCGGAAGTCGGTAAGGGCTTGGAAGCGGGTGCTGAGATCTCTAATATGTATATAGTAAGCGGCGAAACGGCGATTCTACCTGAAGTGGTCAACGATTTAGATTTGTCAGGAACCTGTGTCGGCTACGTCCGAAAAGACCGCATAATACGGGGCGAAAAGATAGAAGTCGGCGATCTCGTTCTGGGCATGAAGAGTTCGGGCGTACACAGCAACGGGCTAACACTGGCACGTAAAGTCGTGGAAGACGCGGGATTTAAGTACACCGATCCGTTTCCTCAGAATCCCACACTGAGCATTGGCGAAGAGCTGCTCACGCCAACCAGGATCTACACGGAGGTTTTGGAGCTTTTGAAGCACTGTGACGTGCACGGACTGGCGCATATCACCGGCAGCGGGTTCTTAAAACTCGGCAGGATCACGGACCTCGGTTTCGATATTTACAACCCGTTCGAGCCCAATGAGATCTTCTCGTTCCTTCAAGAGCAGGGCAACGTTACGGACGAAGAGATGTACAAGACGTTTAATATGGGTATAGGCTTCGCCGTGGTCATTCCGAAGAGCGAAGAGCAGGAAGCAGTTCGTATAACGCAGGGTAAAATCGTGGGTGAGGTCGTGGCAAAGGAAAAAGGGATAAAAGTTGGTAAAGTCAAGGTAGTATAGTAATACGAGGAATCCAAAACTCTTTGTGGTTAGGAATGTTTGTAAGTCAAACCCACTAATTTAGAAAAAGGTTCGATCCATCAAGCCTTTAAAAAAGGTTCGATCCAAACATCTGAGTTTCTTTGATCCAACTTTCTTTGTTTTGTGAAAGAAAGTTTGAGGTCTGGCTCCTTTTTTGGTTAGGAGGGTTTGTAAGGGGGGTTTGGCCCCTTACTTCATCATATCCATCATTTTACCGATCGGCACCCCTTTCATCATCGGCATCTTCCCGCGACCTTTGCCAAACCGTTTCATCATCTTCTGCATCATACGATGATATTTGAGCAGCGCACTCACTTCCGCAGTGCTCGTGCCTGAGCCCCGTGCTATTCGCCGTAACCGCGAGCCGTCGATTATCTTCGGATCGGTCAGCTCCTCCTCCGTCATCGAATCCATCATCACCTTGAACTGCCCCAATTTATCCTCCGTAATTCGGTACATATCGTCGTCAATATCAACGCCCAAGCTACCCAACGGCATCATCTGCATTATCTTCTTAAACGGCCCCATCTTCTTCACCGCTTCTAACTGCGCATACAAGTCTTTTAACGTGAATTTACCCTTTAGGATGTCTGTATCCACGTCCTCCTCCGTCAGGTTTTCCTCTGCCATCTCGATCAATGACTTGAGGTCGCCCATGCCGAGCAGCCGCGAGATGAACCGATCAGCTTCGAATTTCTCGAGATCGTCCACCTTCTCGCCCGTACCGATAAACGCAATCCCGGAATTCGTCTCGGAGACCGCAGAAAGTGCGCCACCGCCTTTCGCCGTGCCGTCCATCTTCGTTATAATAATGCCCGTAATCCCCACGGCATCGTCAAACGCCCGCGCTTGCACTGATGCCTGCTGTCCTATGCTCGCATCCATAACGAGGAACCGCTGCTCAGGCCTTATCAGCTCCTCGATGTCCCGGATCTCGTCGATCATCTCCTTTTCCAGTGCATGCCGGCCTGCAGTGTCTATGATAGTAATGTCGTACTTCTCGAACCGTTCTACACCAGCCTTTACAATCGCTCGCACGTCCTTCGCTTCGGGTAGGTTAGCACCGTCATAAAAAGGAACGCCGATCCGCTCACACAATTGCTGCAACTGGTCGGAGGCAGCAGGTCTATACACATCAGCGCAGATAACCGCGGTTTTTAAGCCTTTTCTCTGGAAGTACCGCGCCAGTTTCGCACATGACGAGGTCTTTCCTGTGCCGTGCAGCCCGACCATCATTATCTTCTGCGACGCTAACGGCACGTCAACACCCTGCCCCAGTATATTGATCAACTCCTCGTAAACTACCTTAATCACGTGTTCACGCGGATTCAACGTCGGCGTCTCCGTCAAGCTCCGCTCTCGTATGCGATTTGAAAGTTCCTTTACCAGTGCGATCTTCACATCCGCCTGGATCAACGCCCGCTGTATGTCTCGCACGAGTTCTTCAACCGTCTGCTTATCAATCCGCTTCGCCATTGCGATCTTTTTGATCGAATCCTTCAGCGAACTGCTCAACTTCCCTAACATCTATCTGTTTGTTACACCCCAAGCTTCCTCTTCTAATTTAATTTACTTTAATCATGGAATAGTATAATAGCTAATAACATAATCGCCCCTGCGTTCGGCCTGATGCATGCATACATGCATCCGTAACTAAAACTCCGATTCCCCCGTTACCGTTATCCCCAGGTTTATCGCTACTTCTGCTATATCCTCGCAATACCTCGCTATCCTCCCCAAGCTCTCCATGATGAAAATAGCGTGGATCTTGTCGTTGGCACTCCACTTTTCTGCCATAATCCGCTCATTTATGCTCTCAACATCCTCAGAGAGCAGTTTTGCCCCCTGTATTGCCTCGTTCGCCTTCTCTATGTTCATATCCGATAAAGACGCCAGGGTCTTCGTGAAGAGCTCTGTTGTACGAGTCCCGATTTCTTTTATACTCTTGATTCCTACCGATGAGCTCATCATCATGGAATTCCTCGCTATGCTCTCTACATGATCGCCCATTCGCTCCATAGTCTTCACGATAATCCGGTATCCCAAGCTATCGCGCTGTCTGCTCTCCCCGATCTTCTTTGCAAGCTCGGGATCGCTGATCACCGCCTTAAGCTGCCGAACAGTGAGCAGATAAAACCGGTCTATCTCGTTATCTCGCTCTATAACGTCCTTCGCACGGTTATGGTCGCTCTTCTCGAGCGCCGAGATCGCGTCTTCTAACATTGACACGATGATCTTGTACATACTCCGAATCGCATCGCGCAACGTGAAGTCCTCGTATTTCAAGAAGCTCTTGAGCACGATCTCCTGTGACGACTCGCCAACGACCTCCATGCCGATCAGTCGCTTCCGCACTTCAGCCTTTATCCTCTTGCGCGCTTCCGCTTCGAAACCGCCCGGCGATAACAGCTTCACAACATCATAGCCAACGAGGTAATGCGCGATGAGATACCGGAAATTCCCCTCAAAGCTCTCCTTCTCCGAGAGCACGAGTTCAGCGTATTTTATCTGCTCTTCTTTCTCCTTCAGCGGGGTTAATACGAGCGATTTGTCAGCACGTTGAACCAATGAGAGTTCGTCCCCCTGTTTCACACCTGCTTCCCGCGCCCATTTTATAGGGAGCGAGATGGTATACGTTGAACCACCGGTGAGTTGTATTTTCCGCTTCTCCTCTTTCATCCTCTTTCCTCTTTATATCTCTATATATATTCTGTAGTATTATGTAAATGTACGTGCACGCCGTTGGATTTTTATGAATCAATTGCTTACATTTTAATGGGGTAAATATGGAACAGGAGGACCACATTCCGCGAGACGAGTACGAGCGGTTGGAGAGCGAATATCGGAGATTGCAGAGGAAATACGAGGAGACCGAGGCATATAAAGACGATCTAGAGCGGCTCGTTTCGAAATCGAGGACGCCTCCGTTAGATTGCGGGTTCATTGTTGAGAAACTTCACGACAGCGCTCTGGTGAATTTGAACGGAGCTTTAAAGGCGTTACCCTATGGTACGCTTACTGACGAAGAGATAGACGATTTGGAAGAAGGCAAATACGTCTTTATCGGTCGCGTCCCCGATAAGAACAATCCAAGCGGGTTTACCATCGGAATTACGGCAGTGTATAACCGTATGGTGGATTTAGAGGTCGGAGAGGTAGAGGATCTGAGGAAGGATGAGACTGAAGAGGGCTGGATCGCGGAGATATCCACGGGAAAAGGTCGCGGCAGGATTTATAAACGGCTCAAAGCGGACGAGAAGGAGCTGATACGAGAGGGAATGAAGGTAGGACTCCTGCCCGGTACGCTGGATATAAAAGGGGGTTACATGACGCAGGAATACTCGCGCTATGAAGTCACGAAGAGCCCCGGCGTGAGTTTTAATGATATTGGCGGCTTACATGAGGTGAAACAGGAGCTGGTAAAGAGTATTATTCTCCCGATGCTCAATCCTGAGGATTACTCGAAATACGGCGAGAGTTCTCGCAGAATGCTGATGTACGGTCCGCCGGGCTGCGGTAAAACGATGTGTGCGAAAGCCTTGGCATCTGCATTACCGAACTGTGAATTTGTAAAAGTGGGCGCCGGAGAGCTATTCACCATGTGGCTTGGCGAATCGGAGAAGAACGTGCGAATGGTGTTCAAGGCGGCGAACGATAAATTAGAGGAAGGAGAGAACGACTACGGGGTCATCTTCTTCGATGAGATAGACGCCTTAGCGCAAGAGCGCGGCATGTTTGCGGGATCGTCCGGTGCGCCGGAACGAGTAACGGGCCAATTACTGGACATTTTAGACGGATTTTACACCCTGCATCCACATCTCACGGTCATCGGGGCAACGAACCGCCTGCATCTTATCGATTCCGCTTTCCGGTCACGATTCGACAAGATAATCGAGGTCTCCAAACCTGAGAGAGACGCGGCGCATTCCATTACGTCCATTTATGCAAGCAACATTCCTCTGGACCACTACCTGATAAAGGAGAAAGGTGGCGAGGAAGAAGCACGGGCGTATCTGGTGGACGCACTTGTCCATTACATGTACGATGACACGTACGTTGAGACGGAGATAGGGCAGATAAGGCGCGAGGATACGATAACCGGGCGGTTCATCGCGCAGATCTTCGGCTATGCTCGGGACAAAGCGTTAGAGGACCGGACAATACTGATGACGGAGAAAGGCGCGATCACTGATGAGGAACTGAGGACCATGTGGGACCGGGAAGGTTTCTCGGAAATCTTAGATGCAGGAAGCAAGGCGGAGGAATTGCTTAAACGATATAAGCACACGGATGAGATCGGTGTGAACTTGCGGCACTTGAAAGAGGGTTTTGATAAGTTCGTGCAGAGGCGAGCGGAGGAGATCTTAGCCTCAGGGTACGGCGAGGTGCGAGAGGAAGAGACGGGAATGCACTACTAACTAACTAACGCCTTAGTTTGATGTGCTGTGCTTCTGATATATATCATATGAGAAATGGACCGAGAGGATTTGAGCAGATGGCAGGGGCTCGAGCATGAATTTCGAGTGGGCCTGAGTTCCGAATCGCCCGGATTATACAGGTATGCGCGATTTTATCATGTCGATGAGGTTATTCACGCACTCGAGGGCTATACGTTCTTCGATGATGCGACTGCGATATGCTCGAAGATGCGTCGACGGAACGACGGCTTCTTGAGGAACGGATCGCGGATTTATATCTGCACAGGCGGCCATCTTGAGATCGCAACGCCTGAATGTCGAAACGCGTTCGATGTGCTCAAATACGACAAGGCGGCTGAGGTGTACATGCAACTAGGCGTGGAGAAAGCAAATGAACGTTACAGTGAGAAGCTGAAGCGGAGAAGGAGAACCTCCACGTATATCCAATGCTGGAAAGCGAACGTGGAGATAGACAAGCGGTACAGCAGGGGCACGCACGAGTCATATATGGTGGAGCGTAAGAATTTTGTGGGTCGAGAGCATCTGCTCATCCCCTTTCTGGTGCTTCGTAAGATCTTCTTCGGTGCAGGTGGCTATGTCGCGGAGAAAGAGGGCGTGAAGTATGTACTATCGCCAAAGGCGATGGTCGCCCGGCGGGTTTTTACCGAATCGCCGTCACAGTGGCCGATTTTATCCACGCGAGATGAACCCCTGGGTTCCAAGGATTCCTATCGTGTGCACGTCACGTCAGGCGAGGGAGTTCGGTCGGAGGTCACGAGGCTGCTCTGCAACGCCATTACGTCTTACGTAATCGACGCGATAGAATCAGGTAAGATCACGCATGTAGAGAACATCTGGAACCCGCTGCAGACGTTTAAGGATATTTCAGAGAACACGAGCGGTGACTGGCGCATAAAGTTGATGAACGGGCGGACGGAATTAGCCATTGATTATCTTACGAGTAACTATCTCGAAGCGATAGAAAAGCTGTTCGCGGAACGAAAAGTATCATACTGGGACAAATACGCGCTTGACACCTTTAAACGGGTTTGTGCAAAGTTCGAGCAAGGATTGCTTGAAGATCCCTACGTCTTTCGCCGCATCGAATGGGTAATGAAGTTGAAGGTGATAAAGAGCGAATCAAACGAGTTTTCATACAATTATATCCCCCGAGGTAAGTTTGATTACCGGAACATGTATTTGATGGATGAGCAGACGGAGCGAAAGATAGCCGCATCGTTTGCGTTTACCAATCTCTGCGATTACGACTTATACGAGTGCGTTGCGGATAAGATCGGTGTGGAGCGTATACTAACGGATGATGAGATAGGAGAGGCGTTGCTCTTCCCACCGAAGGATTCGAGAGCCGAGTTACGGGTACGACTTGCATCAGAATTCGAGAATGCGACCCTAAGCTGGAACAAGATAACGATAAACCGAGAGCCGAATGTGAAGATAGACGTGAGCAGACCGAGCAGTGAGGAATATGCACGGCTGTTTGAGCGTTATCCAGAACTCGCACGAATGCCCAGTGCGGTCGTGGTCTTTTTCCGAGAGCAGAACAGAGAAGAAGGAGCGCGGCAGGTTCTCGTGCGATTGCTCGCAGAAGATGAGGACATACAGGGCTGGGAGGATGAGATAAGCGGTGAAATCCGGAATAGAATAGCCAGAAATCCCTATTTAGATTACCTCCTGTACGCGAACAACAAAACGTTCCTGTTTGACGAGCTGGATGGCTGGAATGAGGAGACGATACGGAAGAAGATAGAGGAGATACGCCTGGAAGAGGGACGGGGGCTGGAAGAGTAGAATCACTATCGTGCTGTAGTATGGTACGAATCCGAGCTATTTATTGCTTGATAATGGCTAGCTAATAAAGGAGAGAAGCACGTGCCACGGGTAGGGACGGAGAATAAGATACGGGGGATCGAGCAGGAATATCCGGTGAGTGCAAAGGCGAGTTTCAACCCTTCGTTGCTCGTTAATGCTGCGATTCACGGGTTAAAGCGGAAGCAATTTTCACGCGAGGTGACCTGGGATTTAATTATGGAGGTATCGCAGGAACGGCACGAATCGCGGATAAGCACTTCGTACGGCGATAACGGCTCTCGGATTTATAATGATCTAGGACACCTGGAAATCTCGACACCGTCGTACAACAATCCCTTTGATGCGGTGGCGTACGATAAAGCATCGGAGATCTACGCCTTTGTAGGGTCACGGGAGGCGAGTTTGGCGTTAAAGGAGAAAGTCGTCATCCATAAGAATAACGTTGCCAATTTCTTCACGTCCTCTTCACTGGAAGGCGGGATGTGGATAGGGAAGGGTCAAGGTAAGGGTGAGAAGATAAAGACGAATACGTACGCTACGCACGGGAATATCATTACCAAACGGGCAGCGTGCGAGGATTGGAGTCGCGTAGAAAGGGCGCTCATACCTTGGGTCGTCACACGAATTCTCTTCACGGGTTCCGGCGATGTCGTTTCCGGCGATGCGGTTGGCAAAGAGGGCGTGAAGTTCGTCATTTCGCCGCGAGCGATGTTCGTTGCCCAAAAGTCGTCTCTTTCGACGACCACGATGCGCGGCATCCTTAACACGCGAGACCAGCCACATGCGGCACATCAGTATTGGCGACTGCACGATATCCATTACGAAGCGCTTCGTTCGGAATACGCACTCTTCTTACGCGATATCGCGCAAGCGCTGGTGATTCGTGCGTTTGAGTGCGGATTCTTAAATGATGCGCCGGAGCTGGAGGATCCCGTGAGTGCGTTCAGGAAACTATCGCTGGATACGCAGGACTGCGAATGGCAGGTGAAATTGAAGAACGGGAAGACGACCGATGCGGTAGCCATTTTACGGTTTTATCTCGACGCGATCGAGCGGATGCAGGACTCAGAAGGGTCGGAAACGAGCAAATGGGACGATATAGGGCTCAAATCTTTATGGACTCTAATGGATGATCTGGAAGCTCGGCGCGTGGAGCGCTACGTAGACGGGATCGACTGGGTGACGAAACTGGCGCTGCTGGTGAATTACGAGCCGAAAACCGCGGCTGAAGGCATGAGCATCTGTAACCAGTATGCATTACTGGATGAGAGCGTGCTACAGTACCTCGGGGGCGGGAAGAGAGCAACAGAAGGTGACTGCCTTTACAACCCGAAGGATTCGTTCGCATTCGCGCAGGGCACGCTATCGCAGGTGGATTGGGCGTCGCTCCCGGAACGCGTGGAGTACGCAATGGGGAATGCACCGGAGCAGACGCGAGATTTTTTTAGGGTCGAGCTGTTGAAACGATTCGGCTCGCAGGTACGCACGGTGAGCTGGTCAACGATCGTGCTCGAAGAGGCGAAAATAGTACTGGATGAGCCGTTCATGCTCAATAAGGCTGAGTTGGGCAGTGAAATGCTGGATACTGCGGGATTAACTGAGATTTTAACGGCTGCGGAAGGGTTATACCCCGAAAAGGTGGTTAGATAACCCAGAACGCAAGTGTTCTTCCTGCTGCAGGGAAAAGGATAAATACGTACACTACTAACTCTTTAGTAGTAATGGTGCTTGCAAGGTAGAAGGAGATCGAAGTTAACGTGAACGTGGAGGTTTTTGAAGGGAGCATGGAGGAAGAAGAAGAAGCGATCGAAGAGGGAGAAGAGGAATCGATCGGTGAGGACGAGATAGAATACGGCGGTGAAGAGAAGGCCAAAGAGATGGCAAGCATCATGGAACGGCTGAAGACGCGTGAGAAGAAGGAGAAAGCCGCGGACCTTATAAGCAAATTGAAGGGTAAGAAGAAGGCGAATAAGAAGATAATGCCCTATGAGATTTACGCAACGTCAGGTGAATGAAAATAGGGCTGGTTGAGAAGAATGGAGAATGAACATATAAACTCAAAGATACTAGAGGTCTGGAAAACGTATCGAAAAGAAAGCGGCATATACCATCCGATACTTTACCCAGATTTTAAAAAGGAGGGTATTTTATTTATTGGACTAAACCCGTCGTTCAGTGAAAAGGCATTCAGAAAAATTCTAAACGGAACGGAATACCAAGAAGTCAATATAATAGAGAAGTTGAAAAGAGAAAGTAATGATTTCGATTTCTTGATTTTTCTGGAAAAACGAGCTATTGATGTTTACAATTATTTTGTTAAATTTCAAGAGATATCTAAAAGTTTAGATTTAGAATGTCAGTATATAGACCTGTTCTATTTTAGAGAAACAACTCAAAATGAAGCAAAAGAGAGGATTAGAAACTATGACAAGGCTAACAAGGCTAAAAAATTCAGCTTAAATGATTTCGGAATAAGTCAGTTAAGAATTGCTCTTGAGATGATTAAAGAGATAAATCCTAAACTGATAGTTGTGGCAAATGCTTTCGCTTCAGATATAATTAATAACTTTAGTTTGTTTAAAATAACCGATAAAAATTTTAGAAGAGAAGGATATGATACTCTAGAAATTGATAATAAACAAATTCCCATCTTCTTCTCATCAATGCTCAGTGGTCAAAGAGCGTTGGATACTCATTCTTTCAGAAGATTAAAATGGCAGATTAAAAGAGTTTTTGATAAATAGATTGTGCCCACCCACTTACTCTTCACCAATTTCTGCCTCCGCAAAAACCGTTGCACTTTGGCTCGGTCTTCTACGGAAGACGAATATAACAGCGATTTAACGGCTCCGCTTCGCTCCGCCTAAATTCCTCACTTCGCTTGGAACTTCGTTAAATCGCATACGTTATATAAAATAGCACTCAGTATGAGAAAAGAGCAATAAATAGGCTTAAAACTCGGCGGGTTCTACTTCTCCTTCCGTTCCGCTCAGGTACAATCGGCTCCACCATATAACGCTCAAAGGTTCGATAATAATGACTGAGATCGCCATGCTCAGCCACTGGCCGATATAAGGGATATTCCCGAGGATTATACTCGCAACGACGGCGATCACGAGTACGACGAGCCAGAGCAGGAAGACCTCGACTTTGTGTGCCATGAAGAACTGAAAGCCTCTTTTAACGCCATCTACCGCTCCGAGGTCGCTTATGACCACGGCATACGGTGGTATTGCGAAGATAATGCTTATAATGAGTAGGTAGAGCGCCATAACGAGGAAGCCTACTACAAGCATTGCGATTGCCGCCATGTTTGTTGCGTCAAGCGGCGTTTGTGACGTTGCGATGGCGGGCAGCAGAGGCACCAGGCCAGGAATTAAGAATATGACGCCTGCAAGCGCAATAAGGGCAACGATGAGGTTAGCGCCGAGTAGGCTCATGAATTTTCGCGCTCCGTAATCGGTCATGTCCGTGAGGCGGGTGCTCCCCGTTTTCGTCGCTTCATTCGCCATGCCGATGGCGCCCGCGCTGAAAAACGTGGTTATCAGCAGCACTAAAATCCCCGCGATAATAACGGCAGCAACAAGAATATCGATATTCTGCAGAAGCAGGGGCTGAAGCTGCTGAACGATCTCGGGCGGGATCTCACCGGGTGTGCTAGTGAGGGACGGCGTCAAGGAAGGCAATACGGGGCCTATCACTGTTATCAAGGCGCCACCGAGGACTATAGCCCCGACAATAAGGGTCAGTAGCAAACTGAAGACGAACGGTAAGCAGATATTTAGATTCTTCTTCCAGGTCTCAAATCCGTTGCGCAGTATACTGCCAAGCTCTTCTACCATCTTGCTTACCTCGTGTTAACTACGACATGACATAAATAGTGAATCATATTTTCTTGGGATATTCTACCCCGAAGTAATTTGAGATTCTCCCTTGCAAATGCTCCTTCGTTGGGCTATTTGAATTTGCTAAGACGTTCTTTTCGATATCGGCAAATACCCTTTCGACATCATTCATCCAAGACGCATTGGTGGGTAGATAAACAAGTTCTACCGTCTGTTTCTTCAGCAATGCTGGCAGTTTTTTAGTTACGTGAGCAGACCAACAATCCAGTATCACGTACAATCGATAATGCTTATTTCTCTGTTTCAACTTTGTGAGCGCATCAACGACCTC
>DATKXZ010000080.1:0-31226 GCA_035528755.1 Desulfobacteria bacterium
TAGAATACATAACGAATAACTCAAAAGACATTGAACTGACAAAGTCCGAAGTGGTGCGAATAATATTGCACGCATTTTTCAAATCGCAGAAGGATAAGGACTTTGAGAAAGTGCGCGAATTAGCTATTAGAATGAGAAAGGAACTCTTGTAGACCGTATCAGCCGAAAATATGGGTTATTACTTGGTGTTACATCGTAACAACGGATTAATGATATTGAAGAACTACCTTGGATTTTAGAAATCCTAGTTGTAAGAATCATGTAATGCACCCGACATATTCGGGCAGAACGCGATAGGACATGGACCAACAGCGTGTTTACTATTCAGTAATGATCATGGAGAGATAAAAATTAGAAATGAAAGTTAAGGATAATTCTCCGTCACAACTTCACATAACAACGAATAAAAGGAAAAAATCAAAGATTTTTCACAAAATTCGCTTATTAGCGAACTTCTTTTATCCAGATTCCGTTATCACAAATCACGTTTTAAAAGAAATAATATGACGAGACGGAATCGCTATTCCGAATTTTGTTTTGTGCTTGTACTTATTCAAGCCGACTTAAGCGCGTTACGGACGACTCGTTCATATCGCTCAGCTTCGCCACTCATCTTTCTTTTAGAAAGCGGGATAGTTTTGATACATTCAAACGGAAATATACACACATGTAAGTGCTCGGGAGTTGCGTAAGATAAAAAGCCCGTTAGATTTAATAATGAAGAAAGCCGATATGATGAAGGAGGGGAAAGGGGGTGAAGGCTAGCAGTCTGCCAGGGGGGGTATATGCGACGTACGTTTCGGATATGACTCCAAAATGGAATAATATACGACACTGATGTCGGATATACCGAAGTTAAGTTCGATTTTGGGTTTTCAACGAGCCGTCTTTAGAAGTTCTTTACCATATTCTATTGAAGTAGAATAACCTATTCCTACTTGTGTTACATCGCCAATGAATTTAAGGTTGCTATTATAAGTTTCAACAGATAATGTAATTGGATCAATTCCTCCAATTCTCATAATTGGCGAATAATCTGGGGGCAGTTTTAGGAATTGGTTTTCATTAATCACATTCATTCTTGCATTTATAATACCAATAACTTCTCCAGTATCAGCAGAAAAAACAGGACCCCCGCTATTGCCTTGATTAATGAAAGCATTTAAGGTGTATATATCAACAACTTCTCCATCTTTTTCATATTGAAATTTTCCAATTCCTGAGATTATGCCATTATTTGTTATAGGCAAATTCATAGTCAATGGAAAACCGATAAATCCAATTGACATACCCTCTTTGAATTCATTGTATTCGCCTAATTTAGTATTTGGAAACTTTTCTCCTTCAATTTTAAGCAAAGCAACATCCGCATCAACATTCTCAGAAATTAATTTTGCTTCATAGAACTTGAATTTATTATCTTGCATAATTCTTACTTGAATCTTATCTTTTGCTTCCCTAACTACATGGTTTGCTGTTAAAATAAATCCATCTTCTGTAACAATAAAACCAGTGCCTTTTGAGAATACTTTATCAGACATCATGATGTATTCCCCTCCAGTAAAAGGTATTTCTGAACGATTAGTTTCAGCTAAGATCATTACAACAGCAGGTTTTATTTGTTCTACATTTCCTGCAAAATTATTAGTCATTATAATCTTCTCCTCTTTTATTAATTCTAAATTATCAATTTTGTTGTTAAGATAAATAAAACAGACAAGTATTAAAAATATTACTATTATTTTAAATGCATGTCTTGGGACGTACTTGTTTAAGCCGACTCAAGCGCGTTCTTTACGACCCGCTCGTACTTCTTTGCTGCGGCGCCCAACTCCTTCGTCGCATCGATCCCGACCTTTGTCGTCAGCCCGTCCTGAGAAGATGGGTCGAGCGTTGAGCCCTTAACGCCCGGAATAAGCATCAGATCGTCGTTCCAGCGCACTCGTGTCGCTACTGCGTACTCCACGTCTGTCGGATCGAAGATATTGACATCCTCATCAACAACGATCACGCGTTTGAGGCTGGGATGCGCGGCGAAGGCGGCGATAATCGCATTCTTCGGCTCGCCTTCTTTCTCCTTTCTTAGCTGCACCACGGCATGCAAATAGCAGCAGCCGCCGTCGGTCAGAAAAACGTTCTTCACACGTGCCACATGCTCGACCGCCTTGTAGATCAGCGGTTCGTACGGCACGCCCATAAGCAGTCGATGCTCCATGCCCGAAGGCAAGATCGCGTGATAAATTGGATCCTTGCGGTGATACATCCGGGTAAGCGTGATAACCGGCTCGTTGCGTACCTCGTCGTACGTCTCGGTGATATCCACGAACGGGCCTTCCTTCGCTGTTTCTTCACTGATAAAGCCTTCGAAGGCGATTTCCGCGTGCGGAACTGCTATGCCGTTATCCAATTTGAAGAGCTCAATCGGTGCTCGTTTCACGATCGAAGCGTATTCAAACTCCTTCCCCGGGGGTACCCGCGTCGAAGATGCTAAAAGGATTATCGGGTCAACGCCAATGGCGATACCGACTTTCAAATATTCACCACGTTCGAGCGCTTCACGATGCATCTTAAACAAATGCCGGGAAGGCACAAGCCGTGCGGCTACTCGATTCTTATCCAAGACGAGCATCCGGTGGAATGATGCGTTGGTTACGCCGTCCAATTCCGCAACCACAATACCGCCGGTAATGTACGCGCCGCCATCGCCTTTGAAATAGGTTAAGATCGGTAATGTGCTCAAATCCGGCGTTTTCACTACCTCTTTCGTTGGTGAATCCTCCATTATTTCCACGATGCAACCTTTATGAGTGCTGTCTTCTGAGATCGCGGCCAAGAAATGCACGAGCTGTGTAGGAGCGATGCCGAAGACCTCTGCTAACGTTTCCCGACCGCCCAGCACGTTCATGATAACCTTATGCGTGCCGTCAACGGCGTGGAAGAATATAGGCCGACCTTTTTGCTCAAGCTCCGCACAGAGCGCAGCCGCCTCGTATTCTGACGATACGTCGCGTTCGATCTCGATTAACTTCCCTTCGCGCGCTAAGTTATCTTTGAATGCTCTCATTTTGGGGGTATGATTAACTGAAGTATGTTATGTTAATGCGCTACGGTATATTTTAAACCTTTCTAATTCCTCCCGCGTTGGCACGCCGCGAAAATCTTTAAAACCCGCAACGATAATGGAGATACATGTCCATCCTTTGGATTGCTTTTATCCTCGTGAGCTTTTTACTTGGTCTTTCCGTCTCCTTCCTGCTGGATTACCCTTTTGATCGCTTAGAACGTGCGTTGTGCTCGTTCGTCATCGGCCACGCGCTCTCGATATGGGTTGCGTTCCTCCTCTCCGTTCTCATGAAGTCGCTGAGCGCCAGTAGTATCCTGCTCTGTATCGGTCTCTGCGCTTTTGTTGCAGTTGTACTTCTCGCATGGACGAACAGGTCAGGGAAATGGAATGTTACCGATTTGAAGCGTAGATTAAACGCACTCTGGTACGAAGACCTAACCACTCCCGTGTTTCTTATCGGTATTCTGCTGTACGTGTTGTTCATGAACCTCTACGGTGTTTTCCGGCCTGACGACGCGGGCAGCCTCTACGCGTTTCATACCGTCTGGGCCGATTATCCCTGGCATACCTCGCTCATCACTTCCTTTAGTTATCACGACTCGTTCACGTTTCCGATCGATAATCCGCAGTTCCTCGGCGTAAAGACGCACTATTCCTTCATCATGGACTTCTATTCCGCGGTTTTGATGCAAGCGGGCTTGACCCTGAGAAGTGCGATCCTCATCCCAAACGTCTTATTCCAGCTTTCCCTGTTCGGCCTGCTTTATTGCCTCGCATGCCGCTTAACCGGCCTGAAATGGGTTGGCATCTCCGCGACGGTCATCTTCATACTCGCCGGCTTCCCCGCCGGGCTCCAATCCCTAGGCATTCACTTCCTGAACCCGATGTACGCGGTGATCATGCCGCAACGAACCGCGCTCATCGGTATGGCGATCTCGTTTGTCGTTTATCTGCTGCTCTTCCACGCGTTATGCGCCGATGAACCCGAGGGGACATCTTCTTTGCGAGAGAAACACAAGGAACTGATAGTGGCCGGCGCGCTCATTGGCTTGCTTCCTTATATTCACGCGCATTCGTTTATGGCTACGGGCTTCGTCACGTTCTGCCTCGCTGCTTATTATTTCCTCAAAGACCGCGATTGGCGAATCCTCATCTCTTTGTTTCTACCGCTCCTGATACTTTCGTTACCGCAAGTCCTGCTTATTCGAACCGGCGTATCAGAAGGGTTCTTCGTCTTCTTCCCCGGCTGGGCGGACACGAACAGTGACATGATTATGGGCTTTGACTGGTCTTCCGTCGCCGCTGCGTTCTCTTCCGTTATGAAAACGACCATTCTTGTTGAGACGTTCTGGGCGCTCAATGCCGGCGCACTCCTCGTCCTTCTTTCGTTAGGCTTCGCCAAAGCGAAACGCGAAACACGCATCTTTTACCTCCCCTTCCTCCTCCTGTTTCTGCTTGCGAACCTCGTGAAGTTCCAGCCCTGGTACTTTGACAATTATAAGCTCTTCCTCCACTGGCTCGCGCTTACGGCCGTGATGGCACCGCTGGCGCTCTGCTGGCTGCCCGACACCGCAAAAAGGGGTAAATCGATCGTGACCATAGCGCTCGCTGCGCTGCTCATCGGTTCTACGGTATTTGGCGTGGCGACGCACGCGAACATGATACAGAATACCTATGTGGTCTGGTCCGGTGAAGAGATCGCAATGGCCGAATGGGTGCGTGACAGTACTCCTCCCGACGCCGTATTCTTAACGGGAACCGCGCACAACCATCCGATACCGTCCTTAACGGGGCGGCCACGGGTGATGGGCTACGAGGGCTGGCTGTGGTCGCACGGGATACCGTGGACAGACATAGATACGCGAAAGCGAGATATGAAGGCGATGTATCAGGGTGATTTTACCGTCATGCAGGATTACGGCGTGGATTACGTCTGTATCGGGCCATACGAGCGAACATTCGCGCTGGATAACGGGTTTACGATCAACGAGGAGGCATTTGAGGATGCAGCACGAGTTGAGCTGACCTACAACACCGTTATAGCAGGCGAGAGTTGGGCGATATACACGGTCAAAACGCCCAGTAGCCCTGCGTGAAGAGCACGAGGAAGAAGCTAAAAAATAACAGAAACGCCGTGGTCAGTACGTAGAACCACTCTTCTCGCTTATCCGCAATGAGGGCAAACACGATGAAAAGAGGGAACAGGGAGAGCAGGTACCGGGGCATACTCAGCCAGTAACTGGTTGACGCGACCGCGAGCCACGTAAGAAGCATATAAACGGTGTAGGACGGTCTTAATTTGATAACGAAGGCATAGGCTATGCAAAAGAAGCCAACTAAACCAAATACGAGTTCTGCACCGCCAATAAGTGCTTTATCTGCGGTGTCTCTCCAAAAAAGGCCCCATATCGCACCTAAGAGGCCTTCCCATGGCGGGGCTATATGTTTAAACCAGTGTTCATGCTGTACTGCGAGAAACGCAAAGGCGTCCCCGAATACCACATGATTCACGATGAGATACGAAACAAAGCCGACGCTAACCAGAGCGATAAAAAAGACGTCCCTTACGCGCCTTGACCCGGGTTTTGAGTGCTGTGAAAAATACTCGTAGAGCAAAGAAGGGAGCAGAACAAGGCCGGTGATTCGGGTGGCCGATGCAAGCATACCCATCACTCCCGCGTTGAGCCACTTCGCCTTGCGTGCATAATAGAAGCAGCCGATCGCCAACAGTAAAAAGAGGCTTTCGGTATAGCCGGCGATCAGGAAGTACGAGGTAGGGAAGATGGAATAATAAAAAACGCTCTTCAATGCCGTACTGTGCGAATAATCGAGTTTCGCGAGCCGGTAAAGGTATACGCCTGCGAACAGCGATGCGAGATTCGAGATCACGAGCGCAGCGACTTCGTAGTTACCCAGAACGGAAGCGACGAGCCGTATCAAAAGCGGGTACAGCGGCATAAAAACGATGAAATAGCGCCCTTCCCCAACGCTGGTATACCCATTCTCTGCGATATACACGTAATGCGGCGCATCCCACCAGTTCCAGAGTGAGATAACGTCGCAGGGCTGATTCCTTAAAACGAGCCACGCGAGCGAGGCTAATAAGAAGGAGAAAAACTTTATCGCGAGTATGATCGCGATTATCTCTATTATCACTCGCTTCTCTATGTCCATCTATTGAACACATACTTTCTAACGTTCCGATTGTATATACTATTTACGCAGTTTTCGACGTTCTTCGACGCGGGGATGCTGGGGGGAAGGCGTACGTAGTCACGACTCTTACTGCACGCACGCACCGATGCGCCCTGCCCTGAGAAGATTGAAAAGGGGGAAACCGCAGACGTATTTATTACGGACGGAAGCGTGGATTACGTCTGTATCGGGGCCTCATGAAAGAGCTTTCGCGGATAAGAACGGGTTTACGATCAACGAGGAGGCGTTTGAGGATGCAGCACGAGTTGAGCTGAGGTACGAGAAGGTGATAACGGGGGAGCGGTGGCGGGTGTATGAGGTTAAGATAAAAAGAATGCATTAAGAATTCTAGAATCACAAGGGATAATGAGAGTACATAATCCGCATCGTGTCCATGCGGAAGTTTTATATGTATGCTTGGTGCTAGTAAACGTGAAGGGGAGTAGTGGCCATGGCTTTAGAAACAATTACAATTGGTGTCTTTGCATCGCTTATTGCTAACGGTCTCACGACGTTGTTGAGTTGTGGGATTGAAAAAGCAAAAGAAACTGCCAAATGTGGAGAGGCTGCCTTGGAGACTCTTGAAGCTGATACAGCCCTAATCTCGACTATTCAAGAGGTAAAGGAACAGATCGTCAAATCACCTCTCTTTGCTTCACACGAAGCGCAGGCTACAATGGTAAAAGATTTTTTGGAGTCCCCAACAGCGGAAAGTATTGTTAGACAAATATACTCAGACTTTTTGTCTGAAGGACTTCGTGAGAAGTCTACAGGACAGCTCCAGAAAGAGTTTCAACTTTCTCTTGCTTATCACTTGGGTGTTGATATAGACGATGCTGAGCAACTAGCAGCAGATCTCTTTAATGTTATTGCTATGGGTTGCCGCAAAGCACTTGACGTGGCTATCGAACAGGGGGTTCTATCAGCCCATGAAGCAAAATCCATTGCAAGGCAAAGAGTACTTCTGGATGAGTTGCAAGAAATAAAGAGCAATCTCGACTTTCTTACCGCTCATACTGCATTGAATATATCCGCTATAGAGAATTTTGAAGCCCAATATCGCCGTCAAGTCGGTGAAAGGCACCGAAAAATTACCATTCCTCACTTTGATAGAGCCCCCATGGTTGATATAAACAAAATCTTCGTTCCTCAAAATTTTATTGGAAACCCACAAGAGAAAAGTGGCGAAACAGAAGCATTAACTTTAAACGATTTTCTTAACCGGCTCTATCGTTCAGTAGTTCTTGGCGATCCTGGAGGAGGTAAGTCGACTTTAGCGCAGAAGATTTGTTATGAGTTATCTAAAAACTATGAAAAAAGACTCGTATGTGGCCGTCTTCTGACGCCCGTTCTTGTCGTTTTGAGGGAGTATTCGTCAAAGAAAAAGGATAAAGGTTACTCATTATTACAATTCATGGAGAGCGAAGTTACCTCTAAACACCAATTACCACAGGGAGCACCGCCCGGGGCTTTCGAATATCTCCTCCATAATGGACACATTCTTGTCATTTTTGATGGTCTTGATGAACTCCTTGATCCCAGTCATCGGCGTGAAATTTCCAAGGACATAGAAGCGTTCTGTAATTTGTTTCCCTCTGTGCCTGTGCTTGTGACATCGCGTGTCGTAGGATATGAGCAGGCACCCCTCGATCCTGAGCGTTTTGAAACTTTCCATATTGCGCCTTTTAACGATGAGCAAGTAGCAGAGTATGTAAAGAAATGGTTTGACAATGATCCTGATCTTTCTGCTGATGAAGGTGAGCGACGTGCCCAAGCTTTTCTTGGAGAAAGTCAGATTGTTGCAGACTTAAGATCAAATCCACTAATGCTCGCCTTAATGTGTAATCTATACCGAGGAGCGGGTTTTATCCCGCGTAATCGTCCAGAAGTGTACAAAAAATGTTCAGAAATGCTTTTTGAGCGATGGGATCCAAGCCGAGGTATCTGGGTGCATCTCCCCATTACAGAACCAAAAGTCATGTTGAGTTATTTGGCAAATTTAATCTACTCTGATGAGTCACTTCAAAGTGGTGTAACGGATGATTATTTAATTAGAGAAGCTACCCATTTCCTATGTCCCCGCCGTTTCGAGAGCGAGGAAGAGGCAGAAAAGGCCTCTCGAGAATTTATTGAATTTTGCCGTGGTCGTGCATGGGTTTTTTCGGATGTTGGAAGCACTCCTGATGGAAAAGCCCTTTACAAATTTACACACAAAACTTTTCTGGAATATTTCACCGCAACCCATATAGTCCGTAACAACAATACTCCCGAAAAACTCTGGAGGTTGTTAGGCCCCAAAATTGCGGAGCGTGCTTGGGATGTAGTAGCTCAACTCGCCTTTCAAATGCTTCACGAACAGGTTGAAGGGGCTTCTGATGAACTATTGAGCCTCCTGTTACAGGATGCACAGACTGACGGTTGGCCATACCTTTCATTTGGGGCTCGGTGCCTTCAATTCATCTTTCCTTCGCCAAAGACTATCCGTGCTCTTACACGAGCCTCTGTTAGAACTGTTGTAGAAGTTTCTCCTGTTCGTGGGGTGGAGCCAATGGAGTTAATTTCTGCCCTTCTTCGAGCTGCTCCCGAGTGCCGTCCGACAGTGAGCGATTCTCTTCAAAGTGAAATTGTTAAGTATACCAAGAATGCTGATGACAACTTGGCTCTCAGGGCCATAGATTTAGGATTAACACTAGATATTACTCTTGGTTTTTCTGGAGAACGTCCCATTGAGAATGGCTTGGCAAGCTATTGGAATGCTGTGAAAGAAAGGATATCTGAACAAGTGGGGGAAAAGCTGCAAAGCCTCGCACCTCATCACTTCTTGGCTTTTATATACTATTATAGTGACATGTACCACCAAGATACTATGCCTATAAAAGGAATATTCGAATGGTACACACCTGATAAGCTGTTTTATTCACAATCTCATCTCGTTTTTAAAAATGTACACAGGGTTTCGATTGCTGATGTAATTCTTGATAGTTTACCGTATATTGGTTACGCCTCCGAGGATGATCACATTAAAGATAGATTGAATAGAATACAACGGCTTGCCGATAATTTGGGGAGAGTTATTTTACAAACACCATTACCTTGTTTCTCTGCCGATAAAATAGGGCGACCTCGATTCCATGATTTTCGTTTCCGAGCTATTAAGTCTCCTTTGGTTAGCGTTCCTGTAAATTGGGAAACTGTCATTGGAGTTTGGACATTGATTGCTGCGGTATTGGAATCGATAAAAGAGCGAGACGAATATCTCTCTCAATTTGAAAAAATGCGGGGTCCTGTAATGAGTGTATTGTATAGTGTTTTACAAGCCCGTATGAGTAGAACGGATCCTAATGAGGCAATACAAAGCTTTAAAGAACTTAATGTCCCACAAAACGCATTAAAACTTGTAGAACAGTGGATAGCTGGTGAAATATCATTTGTTAAGCCCGCAGAGCCGGAAGAAGTAAAAGAGGTGTCGTGATTTTTAATCCAAATATAGACGAAGCATGAAAAACAGCTATTTTTTCATCCATACTCCACCATACCTCCCCAGATATTTTACCGCATCGTCCAATACTGAACTTTAACCGAGATTTTAAAATAACCCCGTTAAACGAGATGCTTCATTGTTCACCAACGCCGACCACCCCAACAATTCCTGCGCATACGCCGCAACGTTTATATCTACGGTGCGCCAATCTCCTCTTTGGGAGGTTATGTGTGAGTAATGGCGGATATGCCGACGTGTAAGATACTCCGACTTGTAATGGCCGCTGCGATTATCATAATCTGTATGAGTGTAGGCTGGATCGTTTTTCCACTGGTCATGGCAGCACTTGGCGTCCCTTCGACATTCACGTGCCACTGTATCGGCGGCGTAATCGGGTTCATTGCCGGGATACTCCTCGTACGTACGAAACGTTGTCTTTTAGTTAGCTCTATCTAACGGACGGAGCACGGAACGGAGGGGATGGAGAAGATACCCGTCATCAGACCAACGTTACCGGTAAAGGGAAAATTATATATCGTTCCAATGATAATAGAAAGGTACAAAAATATCGCGGGACGGAGGTGAACCAAAAAAAATGCCTGATAAAGGAAAGGATTTTATTGTGCTCCTCGTCATTGTCGCCGTGCTGATCGTTATCCTACCGGTGCTGATGTGGGTACTGTGGGGCCTCGGGGGCGGCAGCTCCATGTACGGAATGGGTGGTGGTATGATGGGCTACGGCGGGGGATTCACGCCGCTGCTACCTTTTTTCTTCCTCGTACTGCTCGTCGTTGGCGCTTACTATCTCCTCAAAGAAGTTACGGGCACTGAGAGCGCAGCAGCGCCGAGCAAGGGCGAACACGCGCTCGAGATACTCAAAGAGCGCTATGCTCGGGGTGAAATCACGCGGGACGAATACCAGAAGATGAAGGAGGAACTGGAATCATGAACCGGAAGGTGGCTCTGGGGGTTGCTCTGATCGCGATCGGTGTTATTGGTATCCTGGCGGTTACCACCTACCTGCTCGGACCGTCAGCCGATATCGAGCTTGCCTCTGGCATTGCTGAAGAGTATCTGGACTCGTTGCACGACGCTGACCTTGCTATTGATGAGATTATGGAGTTCGGGCAGAATTTCTACGTGGTCTACTTCGAAAAATCCTCCGGGATCGGAGCGTTCGAAATGCTCATTGACAAGGATACCGGCCGGATCTTCCCTGAATACGGCCCCAATATGATGTGGAACACGAAATACGGCCATGGCGGCATGATGGGTGGTTGGCACCAGGCCCCAACCGCACAGATGCCCATCGACCAGGCCGAGGCCATAGCAATAGCGCAGGAATATCTTGATCAGTATGTACCGGGAGCCGTTGCGGACGATCCACACCCCTTCTATGGCTACTACACGATCCACGTCACGAAAGACGGGAAAATAGTGGGTATGCTCAGCGTCCACGGCTATGATGGCACCGTCTGGTACCACAACTGGCACGGGGCTTATATCCGAAGTCTGGAGTTGCACGAAGAGTAAATAGATCGCAATCTCAGAAGAGGAGCCGTGAATACCGTAGAAACTCGAAGAATGAGGAGGAGGAGGAGGAGGTTTCTGCAGTGCAGGTTCCAAAAGGAAAGCGCAGTACGAATTAGTTCGCCTATTTCCTTCCTGTACTCACTTCACACCCACAGGCATCACGTAGAGCGGCTCATGCTTTCGTGGTAGATTCGCGACGCGCGCGACCTCGCCATCATCAAACGCGCCTATT
Source organism: Desulfobacteria bacterium (assembly GCA_035528755.1). Lineage (GTDB taxonomy): Archaea > Halobacteriota > Syntropharchaeia > Alkanophagales > Methanospirareceae > JACGMN01. The sequence goes on from DATKXZ010000080.1 coordinate 11,506, forward strand.
GCAACGGTCGCCAGACCCAACGTCTCGCACTGTAAATAGATATTCTGCGCCACATGCCCCACTTCCATCAGCACGTATCGCACGCCACGCTCTCCATATACCCTGGTCGTCCGTTCGTACTCGGCTGCAATCACGAACGAAACAGGAGCTTCCGCGATGAACATCTGTTGTATGCACGCAACCGCTAACCCGCCTCGTATATCGCCCGCCCTGATCAACGTCAAATAGCCCTTCGCGCTGTGATACACGCCGGCATCCACATCCTCTACACAATCCGCTCCCATCACTACATACAAGTCCAGCGGATACGTAGCGCCTGCAGACGGTGCCTTCCCTGCCGCCCACAATAATTGCGAAAGGTGCTTCTTTGTCAGTTTCGCTCTCTTAAACGCCCGCCTCGACTCCCGCCGTGCTATCGCCTCTTCCAGCGAAACCGCACCTCTTTTATCCGCTTCTTCCAATTTTAGGTGCATTTTCCACTCCTATTACTCCTGAACAGCAAGCAGCATCAACGGGCTATAAAATGGATCGCAAATGTCAGCTTAGTGGCTTTGTAGCTATGTTGAACAATTTGTCTTACCAATTAAAGCTTTATCGCCCTTCTGATGTAAAAATGCCTGAGATGCGAAACACACACACGGTATCTATCGCTCACTTTCCGCCTCATGTTCCTTCGCCTTCGCTTGTCGCGCCGCCCGTTACCGAAGAATATTACACCAAGCAAAACGGTGTCACGAAAAATAGAAACCGAAAGGCTTTTAAGTGCATATGTAGAGATATATGCATGTAGTAGGGTAAGTAGTGTGCAGATTGTACGCACTGCGGCGACTACCCGGAAGGGTGATAAAAATGGAAGAAAAGAAAGTATGGGCAAAATTCAAGCTGAAAGAAATCCTTAGCAATCCCGCATTCTTGGGGAGAACGGTTCGGTTAGGGGATAGTATCTTCGAGGTGAAAGGTATCGATAAGTGGTTACGAATAAAAGAGGAAAAAAAGAAACGAATACCCTTCACCGCCGAGTTTTCCTTTTATGAACATGTTAAACGAAGGACCCCCCCTGAACTACGAACGACCGATTGAAAAATTCAGGAATTGGTTGCGCTGGTAACTAAACTCGATATCGGTGAATTGTTGCGCTGCTCTTCACAGGTACTCTACCCGGCCATCTGGAGCTATTTTTGCTGCTGCTTGACGCGCTGCCCAGCACTGGAAATTCACGGCGACCGGCAAACTGGTTATGTGCGTGCTTGCCGTTTCTATATGCACATCCAGAGCTGTCGTCTTACCGCCCAGGCCCATTGGCCCGATGCCCGTATTGTTCACCGCTTCCAGGATCGCCTCTTCTACCTCTGCGAGCCGCACTTCTTTATGCCGCTCGCCCACCGGTCGTAGCAATGCCATCTTCGCAAGCTTCATCGCTACATCCGCCGAGCCGCCGACACCCACACCGATGATCGTCGGCGGACACGGCTTACCCGCCGCCTTGAGCACCATCTCAAGAACAAAATTCCGTATCGCTTTCACCGCTTCCGCTCCCTGCTTCGGCATGAGCATCGTAAACGCAGCCATATTCTCCGAGCCGCCGCCTTTCGGAAATACACAAATCTCAATACCATCAACCTCAGGCTCAACGGTATAAGTGATATACGGTATTTTATCGCCGATATTCCCGCCACTTCCTGTCCTCAGTATGGGATCCACGACGTTCGCTCGCAACGGGATCGCTTCCGTCGCTTCCGCCACGCCCGCCCGTATGCCAGCCTCTATATCGCCGAGCTTGACGTTACAATCTCCGCCACCGCCAAGCCGCACGAAGAAAAGTGGAAGGCCGGTATCCTGACATAGCGGCCGCTGCAGCTCCTCCGCTAACTCGACGTTCTTCAGCATCGCCTCCAGCTGCGCTCGTGCAATTTCACCCTCCTCTCGCTCGTACGCACGCTTCAATGCGACTTTTACAGCCTCCGGTAACGTAGTCTCCGCGCGCTTCAAAATCGTTAGCGTTACATCCTTTATCAACTCTTTCGTGATCATCTATTTCTCTATCTATTCTATACTATGCGCTCGCTGGCTGAACAGTACTACAAAGGAAGATTAAGGCCATTACCATACTATAAGCTATAAGAGCCACCCGTGTATAAGCATAACGATCAAATATAACGTGAAAAAGAGCAGTACCAGCAGCACTGCCGTTCCTATGCTGACACTTGTCATTGGCTCTTCAAGTGGTTGACTCTTCGCCCGCTCCAGATCGCGCTCATAATACCTGTAGATTGGCTCTATTACCAGCTCGAACGTGAAAATAACGGGTTTCATCAGTGCGACGCCTATCGTAGCCATCGCCACTCGTATCCCCCTCAGGGGGTTCTTACCGAACGTGACGAAAATATCCGCAATCTTCAACACCCCCCGCTCCATGGCAACTGCACAGCCTATGAGCGGCTTCTCGCAGAACCATAAAAAGCCTCTACCTGCCTTCCTGTACAGGTAATCCGCGTCAAACGTGATCTTATCATGCGGCGCGAAGAACCCGAGCATGAAGAACAGAAACACGGTCATCAGCAGCAACTCCAAAACGCCTATTGCGTGCCCCGCTTCGTACGCGTGGTAATGAAACGCTGCCTCCTCGAACGGCAACAGCCTGTAAAGCAAACTCGGAAACCATCCGATGGCGACACAAAGAAACGCGGTAATGCACATCGGCACGAGCATTGTCAATGGCGCTTCCTTCGCTTCTATCTCCTCATTCCTGCTGAAAAATGCGAAATACGTAAGTTTTAAAAATGAGATCAGCGTGCCTACCGAACCCAGGGTCAACGCGATTACAAGCAGGGGCATTTCGCCCACGTCCGCAGCGTGAATCACCATCCCCTTGCTCACATAGCCATTGAAGCCCACCACACCAGAGATAGAAAGAGCCGCAATGACACACGTTATCATCGTCACCGGCATCTTCCTCGCCAGGCCGCCGAGTTCCGTGAGGTTGTTCTTGCCCGTCGCGTGGATCACCGCACCCATGCACATGAACAACGTCGTCTTGAACAACAGGTTGTTGAACAGATGTGCTATTGCTCCGTTTATTCCTATAAAAGTGCCTATGCCCACCCCGGCCACCATATAGCCCAGCTGACTCACGATATGATACGAGAGGAGCTTCCTCACATCGTTCTGCAGTATAGCAAAGATAACACCATAGAGGACCATCGCACCGCCCATGTACGCTACCGCCTCCACGCCCGAGAACGTCCTCGCAAGTACGTAGATGCCCGTCTTCGTCGTGAATATCGATAAGAAAATGGTGCCTGCGATCGTCGCTTTTGGATATGAATCGGGCAGCCAGGTATGCAGCGGTATGAATGCCGCGTTTACGCCTATACCCAGGAGCAGTAAAAAGTATCCCATGCCGGGCTCCACAGGACCCAAGGCAATGTCATTTGTATTTACATAATGGATGATTATCCCCGCGAGAAGCGCAGCCCCGCCAAACAGGTGAAACAAAATATAACGCATCCCTGCATCCCGCGCCCGCCTCGAGCCCTCGTACCAGATAAGACCAAGCGAGGAGAACGCCATTATCTCCCAGAAGATGTACAACGTGAAGAAATCACCGGCAAATACCGCGCCCAGGGCGCTTCCCATGTATAACAACCCAGATTGGTACTGCCCTGTCTCCTTCACCGTGCTTATCGCATAGATTATCGCAGCGCCACCCGCCAGTGCAAAGATATACCCCATTATCAAGCTCAGCCGATCGACCTGCAAAAAGGTCAACTCAATTCCCGGCAGAATTGACACTACCCAACCTGTTTGCGGTACGAGCAACCTCACACTCGCCAGACCAAGAAGCGCTAAAGCGACAAGAAAAATCTTCCTCACGCGGCCCTTGCCAAGCAACGGGATTACTGCAGCGCCAAGAAAGAAGATGAGAAAAGGAGGTATGGTAAGGTCAGTCATCCTGTTTTCCTTCCTTTTGTATCAAGGATAGCGACTTCGCGAGTAGCATGAAAAGCCCAACGCCTGCCGCTCCATACAGGACGCCGATTAAATCCTCAGAATGTAATACAAATACAGATACTGCTGATACCACCAAGACCACACACACCATGAGTATGAGCAATCCCCTCAGCACTTTTTTTTCCATCTTTCCTTCACTCACCACTACACCACACCTCCCCGTATAATCAAGATCTTTTATTATTTTTAAGCATTGCTCTTTTAGTCCCTCGCATGTCCTTTTTGCGTATCCGGGACGCATAGCCTGCCACCAGCCTACGTCAGAAAAATTCGGTGGGGATTCCAAAAGTTTGACAAAAATCGGAACCGAAATCTATATATGAGTCTTTGCACATATGCGGAGTATGCTGAAGTGTTAGTATCGCTTTTCAAGAGTGGATTAACGCGAGTGGGAGAGGGAGGGAGAAAGGGGTAAAAGGATGATAAAAGGTGATTAAAGTGCTCGTGACCGTACATTTTCCCGTACTTGTTATTGTCATCTCATTGATTTCTGCCTTTACTATCCTCGTTGCCGGCTTGGTAAACAAGAAATCGTGCTGGGTCATTTCCACCGCGACCATTCTCCTTCAACTCGTCATGGCCCTTTCCATCCTGAATCAGGTCCTGACGACAGGGACTATCCACTACCGAATGGGCGGATGGATGCCCCCGTGGGGGATTGAATATGTTATAGACGCGTTAAATGCCTACGTACTGATCGTCATTCTGTTTCTGGGCTTGATCTGTGTCGTCTATTCAAAGCGGAGCGTCGAGCAGGAACTGCAGTCTGATAAAATCGTCCCTTTTTATATCGTGTATCAGCTCCTTATCACCGGGCTGTGCGGGATCATCGTGACCGGGGATATCTTCAATATGTACGTATTCCTGGAGATCTCCTCCCTGGCGGCGTATGCATTAATCGCTGCTGCAGGCGGAAGAGCGCTGAAAGCAAGCTTTGTGTACCTCGTACTGGGTTCCGTCGGCGCTTGTTTCTTCCTGCTTGGTATCGGGTTCCTCTACGCGGTAACCGGCACACCGAATATAGCGGACCTCGCGATATTGCTGCCGCCTCTGTACGGAAACCGATTAGTGCAAGCAGCGTTTGTCTTCTTCGCCGTCGGCTTAAGTATAAAGATAGCGCTTTTCCCGCTCCACATCTGGCAGCCGGACGCGTACACCTATGCCCCCTCCACCGGGAGTGCGATCATTGCGGCGACGATGTCCAAAGTTTCCGCCTACGCGCTTATACGGGTTATTTACTCCGTCTTCACGCTCGAATTCGTCAGAAGCTACGTGGGTGTGGATATAACCATCTGCTGGATAGCAACGATAGGCATCATAGCAGGATCAATGCTCGCGATCGTGCAGCACAATTTGAAGCGGATGCTTGCCTATTCCAGCGTTTCTCAGATGGGGTATATCGTGCTGGGCATAGGGCTTTCGCCAATCTCCGCGTGGGGGCTCCTCGGTGCTACCGCGCACATCTCGAATCATGCGATAATGAAAGGGTGCTTGTTCCTGGCTGCAGGCGCGTTTATTTATAAGTACGGTCTGCGGGACATCCGTGATTTCGAAGGCTTGGGACGGAAGATGCCGTATGCCAGTGCCGCTTTTACCATCGCGGCGCTTTCCATGATCGGCGTACCACCGAGCGCGGGCTTTGCCACGAAGCTGTTCTTAATCCTCGCGTCACTGCAGGCTACGGAAGTCTTCTCGTGGTCCGCATACGTATTCGTGGCCGTGCTGCTGCTCAGCAGTCTTCTTAACCTCGTTTATTTCTGGCGCGTGATCGAGCGCATGTATTTCGTAAAGAGCGAGGAAGAGCAGAACCGCGGCGAGCGCGAAGCGAATAAAACTGAGCTCCCGCTGAGCATGCTTCTTCCAATGCTTATCCTTGCAGCGCTCTGTATCGTAGTTGGCATTCTATGGCTTACGAAGCTGCCGTTGCCTTTTATTACCGATGCTCTTGTGGAATTAGGTGTGGAGGTGTTGCCGTAATGGTAGAACTGATGACGCCGCTGTTTGTTATCTTATGCCCCGCAATTGCAGCCCCTCTGATACTGCTGTTCGGCAAACGACCGAATATACGGGAGGGTGTGACGATAGCGGCAGGAATAGCGATGTTCTCGCTCGTCCTATCCATGATTTCCACGATATTAGACGGAGAAGTCATCAGATTCACGTTCTTCCAAACACTATTCGAGGGTGTAGCATTGGGCTTCAAAGTAGATGCGTTTGGTCTGATCTTCGCACTCACCTCCTCTTCGCTTTGGATACTGGTCTCATTCTATGCCATAGGCTATATGCGGTCTCTGAAGGAGCATGCGCAGACGAGATTCTTCTTCTCCTTCGCTGTTGCCATATCCGGCGCCATTGGCATCGCGATGTCCGAGAATTTGCTCACGATGTTCGTATTCTACGAGATCTTGACGGTCTCAACCTATCCGCTGGTTATCCACGAGCAAACACCGGAAGCGTTGAGCGCGGGCCGTAAATATTTCGCCTATCTGCTCACCTCGGGCGTATTCTTCCTCTTCGCCGTGATGATGACCTATTATCTTACCGGAACTACCGATTTTACGAATGGCGGCATAGCTGCGCTTGCGGCACTTAATCCCGCGCATAGATGGACACTGGTAATCCTCTTCTTCTGTTTCCTGCTCGGCTTTCTGAAGGCCGCGTGGATGCCCTTCCACTCATGGCTGCCTACCGCGATGGTCGCGCCAACGCCGGTGAGTGCGCTTTTGCATGCCGTCGCAGTGGTGAAGGCGGGCGTGTTTGGCATCGTCAGGATTGTTGGCTATATCTATGGTGTCGATTTGATGCGCGAGGTATATTTCCTGAACGAGGGCCTCACTCTTGCATTGGCGCTCGCGTGTATCGCGGGCTTTACCATGATCGTTGCCAATTTGTTCGCCATTGCACAGGACAACCTGAAGAGAAGACTCGCGTACTCCACCATTAACCAGCTCTCGTATATTCTCCTGGGTGCGGCGTTGTTACCCTCAATAGCTGCAGAGAATCCTATGTTCTATGGCATGCGCGGCGCAATGATGCACATCCCGTTTCACGGCTACATGAAGATAACGCTCTTCCTCTGCGCGGGTGCCATAATGGTCGCTACCGGGAAGAAGAACATAAGTGAGATGGACGGCATAGGAAAGACCATGCCGGTAACGATGCTGGCATTCTCTATATGCGCATTGGGGATGTGCGGCATTCCGCCCGCAGTTGGGTTCATAAGTAAATGGTATCTCTGCCTTGGTTCGTTAGAAGGCAGCGGCATAATGATCATCTTCTTATTTGTCCTCTTAGCAGCTTCTTTGCTGGACGTCGTCTATTTCTTCCCTATCATTCACACTGCGTTCTTCAAGCAGCCCGAAGGAGTGGGAGCGTCAGAGAAGATAACACTAAAAGAGGCACCCCTGTTCATGCTCATTCCGTTGACGATAACGGCGGTCTTTTCTGTTATCTTCTTTTTAGCGTTCGTTCTGAGACAGGTGGAGATACTCGCACCGTATGTAAACACGCTCTCACTGCACATCTACGAGCTGGTAGAAATAGCGGTGAATAACGTAGTTTCATAAACGGTGGTCAAATAAACATCTTGTATTACCTTTTATTGGCGCAGAAGCGAGCCAATATCCCTTTTTTGATGTGGATTTGCTCACAGCTATTGCGAAGGGATGAGAGAGTGCGATTGCCCCAAAGTGGCTAAGAGCATCTCTTTTTGGATAATGATTGTTCGAACGGTATGAAAGTTATTAATGTGCTTAAACCTTTGATAACTATGGAGGTGATAAAAAAGATGTTATTCATAACCTGCGTGAAAGTCAATCCGGGTATGGTGGATGAAGCGAAAAAATTCGGCGACAACTTACTTAAAACGCCACCCGAAGGAGTCAAGTTCCTGCACGTCTATCACACGCTTGGTAGGTATGATGCGGTGTGGATTTATGAGGCTGCTGATCCCACCGTGATTAAAAAGTTCCTTCATCAAAGCAGGGTGGTCTCAACAACAGAAACCTGGGTTGCGTTTGAACGAGAAAAGTAACTAGCGGGTCCTGCTGGAGCGAGCGAGCAGGCCCACCTTTTATTTTTTATCTTATTCCTATTCCCCCTTTGGCTACGCTTTGCTGACGTGACTCCGGCTAAACCCAGAACACCCCGTGCGTCAGATAAACGATCAAATAGAGCGTGAAAAATATGACGACAAGGAGTACGCCGGTTCCCAAGCTCACGCTTACCATCGGTTCTTCTGCTGACAACCGTTTGAGCCTGTCTAAATCCTGCTCGTATTGCAGAGTTGAATTGAACGGCCTCAGCACCACGACACCGAGCATAGCCACCATTGCTCGTGACGCTGCCGTGGGATTCTTACTGAACCATACAATAGTGTCAGCAATTCTCAACAAGCCCTTGTCAATGAATTCCGCAACAGTAATCAATGGCTGTTCACAGAGCCAAATAAAGCCCCGCCCCGCTTTGCGATACACGTAATCGATGTCGTAGGATACGCGCTCGTGTGGTGAGAATACGGATCGTAGCGTGAAGAATCCCACTGTAGTCACCATCAATAACTCCAGTGTGAGTATCGTATGCCCCAGTGCGTATGGATGGTAGTGGAACGCCACATCTGCATACGGCAGTATTCCGTAGAGTAACTGTGGATACACACCAAGAGCAACGCACAGGAACGCGGTAACACTCATGGCGATAAGCATAGGCAGCGGTGCTTCTTTCGCTTCTATTTCGTCGTTGCTCCTGAAAAAGGTGAAATACGTGAGTTTCAAGAAGGACAAGAATGTGCCGACCGAGCCCATAATCAACACAAGCGCAAGCACGTGCATCCCTTCTAATTCCGCAGCATGGATTACCATGCCCTTGCTTACGTAGCCGTTAAAGCCCGGCGCGCCGGAAATGGATAATGCCGCTATAATGCAGGTTATCATCGTTATGGGCATCTTCTTCGCCAGCCCGCCAAGCTCTGAGAGGTTGTGCTTCCCCGTTGCGTATATCACGGCACCCATGCACATGAACAAGAGCGCCTTGTACAGGATATGGTTGAAAACGTGTGCCATTCCTCCGTTTATCCCGATATACGTGCCTATTCCTATTCCCGCCACCATATAGCCAACCTGACTGACGATATGATACGACAGGAGCTTTCTCACGTCATTCTGCAGCAGTGCGAAGGCCACACCGTAGAGACACATCACACCGCCCATATACGCTACCGCTTCGACACCCGGGAAGGTCCTCGCCAACACATATACTCCGGTCTTTGTCGTAAAGACACACATGAATACCGCGCCTGCTAACGTTGCCTTCGGGTATGAATCCGGTAGCCATGAATGAAACGGTATAAATGCAGTGTTCACGCCTATTCCAATAAGGAGCAGCAGATAGCCCATACCGAGTTCTACCGGGCCCACGGCAATGGAGCCGGTGTTCATGTAATGGATTAGTATCCCGCCGAGCAGCGCACAACCGCCAAACAGATGAAACAGAATATAGCGCATCCCCGCGTTTGTCGCACGCTCCGTCCGGCTGTACCATATCAATCCGAGCGAGGAGAACGCCATGATCTCCCAGAAAATGTACAGGGTGAAGAAGTCGCCGGCAAATACCGCACCCAGAGCGCTTCCAAGATAGAGCAACCCACAGACGAGTTCGCCGCTCTCTTTCACGAGTTCTAACGAGTATAAAATTGCAGCAGCACCGATTATCGCAAAGATATAGCCCATTAAGAGGCTCAGGCTATCGGCATGCAAGAAGGTCAGCTCAAACCCCGGAAGAACAGAAAATACCCAGGTCGTTTGCGGTTTGATCAACGCCACCGCGATCAACCCAAGCGCAGCTAAGACGATAAGATAAACCTTCCTCACCTTTCCCGTCCCGAGCAAGGGCAGTAATGCAGCTCCTGCAAGATAAATGAGTGCAGGAGGTACGCTTCCTATACTCCCTAGGTCAACCATTCTGCTCCTCCTCCTTTTTCATCAGCACTGATACGGCCTCCACCTTAAACTTCATGCATGCGCTCCATCAACGATTTACCTCGCTCTGAAAGCCGGTATAATGGTATATCCCCTTGACTCATCTCCTCCACAAACCCCTGCTTGAGCAGAGAATGTGACGCATCGAACCTGCTCCTTCCACTCAAGCCTCGGAGGACATTCAAAGGATCTATGCCAGTGTCCCGGGCGATCTCCGCGGGATATGAAGCCCTTGGATAGTGGTTATACAAGTACATCAGAATCTCAGTTCTCACTCTGCTCCTTCTGAGAGACCGAAATACCTGCTCAAATTTCGCTTTACTACTCATACCTAACATTCTTCTTTGCTCTCTCCTCCTCCTTTTTACGTTGTTACCTAAAACCACACGGCGCCGTAGGTCAGGTACATGAACGAAAACACCACGGTGAACGCAATCGAATACAGCATCGCAGTCCCCATCGCTAAGGTTTGGGTATCTTCTAAATACCCTTCCTTTTCCAAATCCCACATATAGCGCACAGAATTAGAAGGCAATACGGTCGCGCCTACCGTAGCTATCAGTACCTGCGTTGCAAGCGCCGGGTTCTTGCCAAAACATCTCCACGAGCACAAAATTCTCTTTATTCCCATTTCTTCTTTCTTCCACCCCCTTTTTTGCCCCTTTTGGGGATAGTAGCTCACATACCATTTTCACCCACCCCGCAAAAGGTGTATGTGCACCTACATGTATATGTATAGATGTAGGTACTTAAAAACTTTTCGGTTATTGGTAGTATGGTAATGTATTTATTATAGGGTTAATGCAGATAAAATCGGGAACGTGTAACGTACTATACAAAATTCGACGACTATGATTAGAATGCAGCTAAGTCTTTTGCAGGCTCTCTACCAACGCTTTACCGCGCTCTGAAAGCCGGTAGTAGGTTGCATCCCCACGCTCTAGCTTCTCCACAACCCCCTGCTTGAGCAGAGAACTTGACTCTCCGAACCTGCTACTCATCCCTCTCAAGCCGCCAAGGATATTGGTAGAGTCTATCCCGGTGTTCCTGGATATCTCCGCGGGATACGAAGCGCTCGGATAGATTTTATACAAATACATGAGAATCTCAGTCCTTACTCTGCTCCTTCTGAGAGATCGCACGATCTCCTCAAAACCCACTTCCTCGCTCATTCCTTCTCTTTTCTCAACAGTTTTTTAAGCAGATCCGAGAGGTTTTTTACCGTGAATGGTTTCCACAGGTATTCATCTGCTCCTGCTTCCAGCGCTTCATTCCGCTGCTCCGGCGTGCCCAATGCAGTGATGACGAGAATCAAAGCATTCGGGTCATACATTTTTATCTCCCTCATCGCTTGGATCCCGTCCATCTCCTCCATGACCAGATCCATGGTGACAAGGTCAGGCTTTAATTCTTTATACTTCTCCACGGCTTCCTTTCCGTTAACAGCAAAGCCTACCACTTCGTATTCCTCCCTTTCCGCTCCCAACATCTCAACCAACATTTCTCGCATGTAGATCGCATCTTCTACAATCAAAATCCGCTTTTTCACCTCATTCACCTCCGTTAGTTAGTTGTCCTTTTGGCATGGTGAAGGAGAATTTCGACCATTTCCCGAGGTCGCTTGTTGCCCACACCCTACCGCCGTGCAACTTTACATACTCTTTGACTATAGATAAACCCAGCCCAAGACTGCCCGACTTCCTCGTCAAAGAGGTGTCAACCATGTAAAATCGTTCAAAAATCTTTGGTAAATGCTCTTCTGGAATGCCAATCCCCGTATCTGCAACGCAAGCATAGATATCCTCGCCCCTATCTTCAACCATGACGTCTATTCTTCCTCCCTCACCGGTATATCTAATGGCATTGGAGATTAAGTTAGTGAAAATAGCGGCCGTCTTCTGCTTATCCGCCTGAATTTTTAGCTCTGGAGTTACTGAGGAGATTGTTTGGCTTTTTGCCTTCGCTTCTGGCTCAAGGTTCTTAATCACCTTTCGCACAACTTCAGATAGGGAGAACTCTTCGAGATTGAGCTCCACCTTCCTACCGTCAATGCGTGCGAGCTCTAACATCCGATTGATCATCTCTTCAAGTTCTCGCGCGCACTTCTCTATCCTACGAATATATCCCCTCTCCCTACCGGTAAGTTTGGGCTCCAGCAGGCTTGCATAGCCTATAATTGGCGACAGTGGCGATCGCATCTCATGGGACGCCACATTAAGGAACTCAAGCTTCATTTTATCCAGCTCTGCAAGTTTTTCGATGGTCTCCCGCAGCTTTTCTTCATTCTTCTTTAGTTCCGTGATGTCGAGTAATGAGGCAATACACCTGTTCTCCCCCGGGACCGGTTCTATCATGGCATTCACGTACTTTAGTGCCCCATCGCGGCTCACAAGCGTAAAGAGACAGCATGCTTCTGCTCCGCCTTTTCTTCTTTCATCGCAGTAATTCCGTACCCTTTCAGAGTCCCCCGCCTCAATGAAATCAGTCCAGTTTTTACCCGCAAGTTCTTCCCTTGAATACCCACTCATGCTCTCAAATTCCTTGTTGGCCAAAGAGATTGTTTTATCCTGCTCAATAACACACAAAGCGGTGAGTGTGTGCTCGAAGATCGCCATATACTGCTCTTTAGCCTCATTTAGCTCCTCCTCCATCCGTTTCCGCTCACTGATGTCACGAAATATCGTTAATTTCGAGAGCGTGCCGTTGATATTCTTCAAGGGGGTCTCAACGAGGTCATACGTCTTGTTCTTCCTCCGAGAGTGCCACTCCCACCGCACCGTCTCTCCCGTCAGCACCTCTGTATTTTTGCATCGCGGACAGGGCGCTTCCCTGTTATGAAATACCTTATAACAAACGCCGCCGACCTGATCGCCAAACTCATCGATCAAAACCTTGTTCATGAACTCCACGTCATAGTCTTTTGATACAATATACACGCCGTCAGGCATGCTCTCAAGTATCAAATTCAGGTTGTTCCGCCGCTCTTTTATCTTCTCTTCCAACTCCACTTCTTTCGTTATATCTCTGCTCACTCGGACTGTGCCAACCGGAACGCCTTTTTTGTCCTTCAACAATGCCGCCGACATGTTGATGTAGACGGGTTTGTTATCTTTCGTCAACACCACGGTTCTATGATTTTTCAGTTCCCCTTCTCGCAGCACGATCGCCATTATCCGCTCCGCTTCTTCAGGGTCTGCAAAGAATTTCTTGTTGTGGGTTCCTATGACCTCCGCTGCGGTATACCCCATATAGTCTTCCGCCGCTTTGTTCCAGGACTGCACGATACCCGCCATATCTACCACCACAATCGCATCCGCAGAACTCGTAATAACATCGTCCAGATAATCCTTCGTTTCTTTGAGCTCCGCTTCCACTTGTGCCCTTTTCTCGCTCACAAACCCGATAATGTACGCCACCACGATAAGGATAGCACTTCGTTCAAGAACACTTACCGAAAGATCAGGATCAAGCACCCACAGAGGATACGTTACGAGAATATAAACAGCGCTGAGAAAGAGCGCGATGTAAATAGCCTTCTTACGATACCATACGCCGGCTAACATGAGGGGGATGTAAAACAAATGTGGATAAACAACGGTTACATTCTTGATTACACTGAGATAAAACGCTAAGAGGGCACATGCTGCAGTGAAAGACAAAATAAGCAATCCTTTTACATTTGGCTGCTCCATTATCATCCTCCCGTTATCCGGTCGCTATTTTTTGCCTTTGATACGTAGAGAGAAGTGCTTCATCTTTTTAGATGTTTCGCAAAAAGACGTCATTTTATCTCTTATTGTCGCAAACGTGTAGAGAGAGTGAGAGGAAGAACAGCGCGCGATCGTTTGATGACGTTGCCCTTTTCAGATGACTGGTGTAAACGAAAAGGTAAGGAAAAGATGAATATAAAAGGCCTGGTGGAGAACAAGAGAAAGCGTCAAAAGAAATGCGGCGATGACCACTTCTTAGTATCCGCCGAATAGACGGAACGGATTTTACATGCTTTTGCTTACCTCAATAAGAAGAAGTTCGCGCTCACCTCGCTCAAGGGCGTCCTCAAGAAGGAGCTTCAATTCCTCAGCCTCTTCCTTCGTTAACTCCACATCGACCCTATCAAACGTGAGTATTACATTACCACCCACCATGACCTGCACATCTATCTCCATGGGCGCCGCGCTCAGATAGTTTCCTTCTTGTTTCTCATTCTATAAGTGAGTTTCGCAATAGAGCTTAGATTTTCAGAGATGGGAAAAACAAAAACCGAAAGATATTTATATAGTCATGGGCAATGTACATCCCGACACCGGTGAACTAAAAAGAGAAGATGAGGATGGTGTCACATAAAGGCGTAGTGGCCGAAAGATAGGGGGTCTTGGATAGATGGGCACAAAAGAATCCTTTGGGGAGGTGTTGATGGGTGGGCGAACGTTGATAGCGATACTCATTGTAGCGATTGTATGGCGAACCTTCATAAGCCTCGACTACAAGATTGCTCTTTGGGAAAGTGTGTGTTCCGGCATTGCGCTCATTATATTGGGCTGGATCCTCTTCGCTTACCTGTACCAGATGTCCCGGAAAGAGACCGGATGGTTGGTCTCGAATCGGATGTTTCAAGGGCTTGCGGTTAGCCTGAGCGCACTAAATATTTACGTGCTCATTTACTACGGCATGCGCTGGTACAAGTTGCTCCATGAAGAAGCCTATGTGCCTCTGGATTTCCTCTTGCGCGATATACGGTATGTGATGTTAGTGCTCTGTTATTGCGGTCTCATATGGGCTGCGCGGTATCTGAAGAAGATGCACGATAATTATATGCTGCTCACTGAGGAAGTACCGACGATGCGGAAAGGGGCAATGCGAGAGATCCTCTTCAAAGTGCTCACCGATGAACGGACCGCGATCGTGATAATAGCAATAGCGTTCTTCTGGCGAGCGTTCATAAGCCTCGACGCACAGATAAAACCGTGGGAAAGCATGGTTTCAGGTATTGCTCTGTTCATACTGGGCTGGGTACTCTTCGGTTACACGAGTTCATTGGCCGGGCGCGTGGTAAGCAGACCAAACATGGTGAAGATCTACCGTGGCATTGCACTTGCTCTCTTCGCTATAAACATTTATGCGCTTGTTTACTACGGAATGCGATGGTACAGACTATTAGGTATGAGCGGTGTGGAGGAAGCGTTAGTACCGCTGGATTTCGTCTTTAGAGATATTCGGTATTTCATGTTGGTGATATTTTACTGTGCAGCACTGGTGCTCTCGAAGTGGTTAGAAACGGCAGCAGTGGAGTGTGAGTTCCTGATTAAGAAAGAAGAATCCGCGGCGTAAGCTGGAATCACCATCGAAGCCTTCTCTTTTAGAGAGAAAAAGCGTATAAAAACCTTTTTGCTTGCATGCGGGATTATTAAGGAGTTTATAATAGGAACATGAGAAGACCGGTCTTCCCGGAGCTAACAGACGAACGGATAGTAATAGTACTAATAGGTATAGCGGTTTTTTGGCGAGCGGTGGTAAGCTTTGACGAGACAGAAGCCCCGTGGGAATGTTGCTGCTCGGGTATTTCTCTGTTCATACTGGGCTGGGCGCTCTTCGGTTATTTGTATTCTCTGTCCCAAAAGCCGACAAGCTGGCCGATTTCGAATACGATCTATCAGGGGATCGGGTTTAGTCTGTTCGTGCTCAATAGTTATGTGATGATTTACTACGGACTGAGGTGGTATGGGCTCCTGCAGGTAGAAGTTTTCCCGCCTCTGGACCTCATTTTACGAAATGTACGGTATGTGACGTTCGTGATGTTTTACTGCGCGATACTATGGTCGACAAAGTACCTGGAGACGATACACGAGGAGTACCAGTTCTTACTGGCACGTTCGACGCTACATGAAAGAAGCCTGCGAGCGTCGGTATTCAAAGTGCTCACCGATGACCGAACGTTATTGGTGATGATAGGAATCGCGTTTCTATGGCGAACCGTCATAAGCTTCGATTACACGATAACCTTCTGGGAGAGCACGTGCCAATATATTACCCAACTCATCATCGGCTGGTTTCTCTTCGGCCATATCTGCGCATTGGCCGTGAAAGCGCGCGAGAAGCCGGATTTGATCAAGGTCACCCAGGGGATTGCCCTTGCGCTCAGCACCATAAACGTTTACGCGCTCGTTTACTACGGATTGAGCTGGTACAGCCTGGTAGGCCTGGTGGAGTATTTCGAGGTGGTTTTTGTGCCCGCGGATTGCATCTTTCAGGATCTCCGATTCTTCTCGTTGGTGATTTTTTATTATACCATGATCGTGCTCTCGAAGTTTTTAGAAACGGCCTGTACGGATTATACGGTGCCAGATAGAGCCAAGCACCCGAAGTTGAATGCTAACCTGTAAATTTCCCTGATTGAATCATCCTTCACTTCAAATAGCGCATAACCGGTAAATTGCAGAGGCGTTAACGCTAAACTCATCGGTTCTTAACGAGACTTTCGATAGATGCCCCGTACGAGTTTTTTTTAAAAAAAACACGCACCGCCACGAGAAGGTTTTTAAACCATGCCCATGCCGTAAAGCAGCGCCAATATATACGCCAGCACGCCGCAGGCAAGGAGGAGAACCGCCAGGAAGATACCGACGTAAACACCCAATTTCTCCACTTCTACTTCAGGGCACTGCTCCTTTATCGACGCGACCGCTCGCGGGTCATACTGATCTAAGCTCAACATGATCCGTACGGTGTCCACAGGGCGTTTAACAAAACATTTCAGCGCACCAATGAATTTACTTCCCATTCCCTCTCTCCTCCGCCTCCTTCTCCTTCTTCTTCTTCGCCTCTTCCGGTGACACTTTCTTCATCTTCTCTTTTTAGTTCACCGGTGTCAGTATCTATGTCGGCCATCATTATAAAAACCTTTCGGTATTTGCACGCGCTACTATTTTAAGACCGCTTACTATTTAAAGAACAGACCTATGTTAAGCAGAATAGCGGGGGGTATATAAGATGGCCGATGAAGAAGCACTGAGTGGCGATATGAAAGTGGGTACCGATGCGATAAAATTGGCAGGAGATAAAATGACTGATGCGGGACCAGAAGAAAGGAATATTATCGAACTGGTCATTTCGGTTCAGCAAGCCGGGAACGAACGAGGAAAGCGGCTTTACTTCGATAGTAAGAGCGTAGAAAAGATACGGGAGAAATGCGGCGATGACTTCTTCCTCTTCAACGAGAGGATCTTGCTCGCTTTTGTTAACTCCGCCGACGGGAAGATCACCGTCACCTCGCTCAAGGGCATTTACAAGAACTACCTCTAATTAATGTACGTTCTTCCTTCGCCCGATCCTTCTTTCTCTTTTTCGTTTCGTAATAACCTCGTTTAAAGATAGCAGTCGAGCACGCTGACGAGAGTTTTGAAAAAAGAACCAGAGAAGCGATAACTAAAGAAGTAAAGAAGGAGAGGATTTGAGGGATAAATCAAAATTTAGCTCGACCCGCATTAACGTTTTTCCACCATAAACAACCACCGTAAAACGTTAAAAAGGGGAAATACGAGAGGATTTTGAGAGAAATTAGCCCCTCACACCACGACCCACAAAAATATCCTCAAAATCAGAGGGGGCCCCCACACGTGCACCTGCTCCTTTTGATGGGGATAGAAAGGAGATTAAGGGGGTATAAAGGAGTATGCGTGTAAAAGTGGAAATAATGCGAAAGTTATAAGTTATTCAGAAAATGAAGGTTGAGATAGATTATAGTCAAACACCAAACTTTTAATATTTATCTTTCTTATCTAAGATCATGTCTAAACCCGAACAGATCCCTATTCGGCGACATGAGAGTTTTGATGAACTGAACAAGCGAATAAAAACACGGGAGAAGGATGCAAAGATCTTGAAGAGGCTCTATTTCATCAAATATCGGTATGCTGGTGAGAGTGTTGCGAGTGCCGCGCGACGGGTCGGCATCACGAAGTGTGTGGGATACATCTGGCAGAAGCGCTGGAATGAGCATGGTTATGCCGGTTTAGTGCCTCGATATGCCGGCGGTAGACCATCCAAGCTCCTGGGAGAGCAGAAAGAGCAGCTCCACGCGCTACTCGAGGAACGAGACGATTGGACAACGAATGAAATACGCGAGTACATACGGAGCGCCTTCGGAGTTGAGTATACGCTGAAACAGGTACGAATCATTTTGAGGAACTTTGGGATGCGGTATGCCAAGCCTTATGCACGCGATTATCGGAGACCCGCCGATGCAGAGGAGCGTTTAAAAAAACCTCGCCGCAATACATGAGGAGACAATCATTGGATTTCTCGACGAGACAGCGCCACAGACAACGGCGAATACGCAGCGACTGTGGTCGTTTGGCAAACCAGCAATTTGGAAAAACACAACGAAGCTACGAGCAAACACCTTTGGCTTTTACGCGCTCAATGGCACCTCAGTTATTGACTTCAAATGCCATTCGCGGAAAGAAGCTGTGTGTGAATTTTTGAGGGCGATACGTGCGTTCAATCCCAAAAGGAGGATCGTCGTGATTCTCGATAATTTCAGGTCACACCATGCGAAGCAGACAGAAGCGTGTGCGGCTGAATGTGGCATCGAGCTGGTCCATCTGCCACCTTATTCGCCCGATTTGAATCCGCTCGAGTTCATCTGGAAGAGTATCAAACGTGTCATCTCTCAGACCTTTATCCCGGATCTCAGCTATTTGATGTGGTTGATCCGAGAGCACTTTGAGGAGTTTTCGTCACGGCTCAGCTTTGCACAAGGATGGATCGAACGGTTTCTAGGCGAGGATGTTAAGTATGAATTGTTGGGTTCTAAACTATAAATGAGCTACACTAAAAGACAAGCCAAGATAAAGGTTACGGAACTCGTTTCTCTTATTGAGCATATGCTTGAACTTCATAAGAAAGACAGGGGGCGAGGATGGAGCGTGACAAGGAGCTTTACGAACGGCAGATAAAAATTGTGGATGCGCAGATTGACAAACTGGTTTACGAGTTGTACGGACTGACGGAGGAGGAGATAAGGAAGTGTATTTTAGAACAATATGATAAGGATCCTTTAGTTAAAAAGGTGGTAAATGAAGCTTTAAAAAGGCAATGGATAGAAGAAGAGTTACTTCCAAATAAGGATCTTGTAGAGATACTCGTTTCTGTAATGAGGCTGAGCGATTTTGTTTCGGATATAGAAGCGAAACATTACTTTAAGTATATCGTGCCAAAACGAAAGGATTATAAAGATGAACAATCCATTTTCCCTGTGAAGATGGACAAATGCATGGAAACTGCACCCGCTTTGTGCGAGAGTTGACACGAGAAGAAGTTCTTGAAATCGAGCGTTTATGCCGCAGTCGGAACAGAAACATCAGAGATAGGGGGATGGTTATCAAGCTATCCTCCCAAAAGAGGTCCGTTCCTGAGATAGTCGAGCATCTAAATAGGGTCCGATCTTACGTGCTGAGGTGGATTGATCGATTTAACGAAGAAGGGCTCGCAGGGCTGAATCCACGACTAATATCAGGGCGTCCAAGAACGTATACGTCTGACTACGATGAACGGATCAAATCACTCATTTGCGAGCGTCCTGAAGACCTGGATTTACATTTCAACACCTGGTCTGTCCGGAAATTGAGCGAGTGCATGACCAAAAAAGGGTTTCCAATGAGCTATCGAACAGTGCATCGCCGTTTGAATGAAGCGAAGATCACGCGGAAGAGAGCGCAGAAATGGATGAACAGCAAA
>DATKXZ010000081.1:0-12314 GCA_035528755.1 Desulfobacteria bacterium
AAATGGTAAAGAAAAGCATTTGTCTGGCTTTTGAGGTTCATCAGCCGTTTCGGCTACGAAATGACTTCTTCTGGGATAAACACCTATTCAAACGAAGCGTAAAGGAAGGAGACCTTTTCACGTATTATTTTTCCGACGATACGAACCGGGAGATATTTGAGAAAGTAGCGAGAACCTGCTATCTCCCCACCAACGAATTGATTTTAAAGCTGATAGACGAACATGATAATTTTAAAGTTACCTACAGCCTTACAGGAGTGTTTGCCGAGCAATGCGGACGATACCCGTTTGGCAAGGATATAGTGTCGGATTTCCGGCAGCTTGCAGCGAGCGGCCAGGTGGAGTTCCTCGATCAAACGTATTATCATTCGCTTGTGAGTCTTTATGAGGATGAAGGTGAACCCATCGGCAATTGCTCCTGCTGCATCGGTAGGTCCATCGGTACCGTCGGTCCCACCACTAAATACCACCGTATCACTCATTCCCGCGATTTGAAGTGCGCTTGCCAGAACAAATTCTTGATTCCTCCCTCCAAGTCCTGTACCCGTTATGGTTACGGTGGTTTCACCTCCTGAGATGATACAAGCCGGCTTTTTGGTTGGATTCCCGGTTGCGCGGATCTCCTTTGCTATCGCCGTATGGACCTTAGCGACCTCTTTCGTCTCACCTTCGATCGCCGAAGAGAGTATCAGCGTATTGTATCCCAGCTCCTTGGCTTTCTGCTCCGCAGCCGTCAGTGCGAGTATATTGCTGCCGATGATGAGGTTAAAGGTCTTCTCAAAAATGGGGTCTCCCGCTTTTGGGGTTTCTTCTATCTCGCCATTGAGACCTCTATTTATCAAATCCATAACCGAATCGGGAAGTTCTAAGTTGTAGTTCTCGATTATGTTACTGCAATCCTCAAAGGTGGACTCGTCTGGAACGGTTGGTCCTGATGCGATCACGTCCATGCGATCTCCAACCACGTCGGACAAAAGAAGCGAGATCAAGGTTGCCGGATAGGCGACTCTCGCTAATTGCCCTCCCTTAACTTTGGATATGTGCTTCCGCAAAGCGTTCATCTCCTCTATGCTCGCACCGCTATCCAAAAGCATCTTTGTAACTCGTTGCTTTTACTCCAAACTGATTCCGTCTTGTGGAAGTGGTAGTAACGCCGAGCCACCTCCTGACATGACAAATATCACCAAATCGTTGGCTCCAAGCCCGTGAAGCAAGGTCAAAATTTCTTTCGTCCCCCTCACACCCGCTTCATCGGGAATTGGATGGCCTGCTTCGCTACGTTTGATGATGTTTAAATCCTTTGTATATCCATACTTCACATTGATAAAGCCCCCGTCTATCCTGTCTTGTAGTAGATCTTCCAAGGCGTAAGCCATCGAAGCGGCGGCTTTTCCGCACCCCACTACGTAGAGATGAGCGTACTCGTCGAGCTTATAACGCCGATCCCCAACTCGCAAAATCTCACCTTCCAATCCCACATGTTTTTTGACTGCAACAGTAGGGTCTACAGCTTTGAGAGAGGCATTAATTATCTCTTGTGCATCTTTTCTTAACTTTGGATCTTTCATAATTAATTGTACCAATGGGGGTTTTATGTAGACAAAGACACCGCTTACTCCACTACTCGCTTATACACATCCACGACTTCATCCGCAATGCAATTCCAATTATACCTCTCGGTAATCAACTTTTTGCCGTTTTCGCCCATACGTTTCGCCTCCTCAAGATTGGCGAGCGCATAATTGATGCACCACGCGAGTGAATCAGGCGAAAGGTACGCCTTTATACCAGTAGAGAAATTGGAAATCAGGTAGACCATATCCGTACCAACAATCGGTTTATCGGCATCCCATGCTTCTAGGACGACGATGCAAAACGGTTCGTTACGGCTCGGCACACATACAAGATCGCAAGCATTCATCCAATCGGCTGCTACGTCATCAGATGCGTAACCGAGAAAACGGCACGCATTTTTTACGCCTAATTGGGCTATTCGATGCTCGCAGGAACGTCTCAGCTCTCCTTCTCCGATGAATACAAACTTGACATCCCATCTCGTTTTTAATACGTCTGGTATTGCCTCAACCAAGAGATCGGGTCCTTTTTGATAGCTCATGCGTCCAATAAACAGTACCACGGGGGCTAAGGGATGTATGCCATACTGCTTTTTTATCGTTCCGGGGTCAATATCTCGTTTTATTTTACCTGCATTGAGACCATTAGGAATTAAATTCAGTTTATACTCGGGGATTTGATAAAGAAATTGTAGCTCGTTCTTTAAATTCAGTGAGGTAACGATAACCGCCGCCGATTCATAGCCCGCAAGCCATTCTCTGTGCGAAATCTCATGAAATTCCCACCACGATCCAAACATATTACCATTCCGTCCCCATTCAGTGCTGTGGAAGGTCAGTACATAGGGTACGCCATAGGTTCTCGTGATAGTGTTCAATGCGATTACGGGATGCCAATCGTGGCCGTGGATGATATCGAATTTCCCAAATAACTTCTGCACTGCATCAAATCGGTGTACCATTGCATCACACATACGATCCATTTGCGTAACAACACCGCCCGATTGGTCATGTGGACATCGCTGGTAATGCACGCCGTTTATCTCGTCGTACTCACTTTTATCACCAACTCGAGTGAAGACATGCACTTCATGTCCTTTGGCTGCTAAAGTCTCTGCAAGCTCGGAAACGTGCGGTGCTATACCCCCTACCCTCACCGAATGGAGGCTTTCCCATGAAAACATGCCGATTCGCAACGATTCCATCTTTTAACCCCTATAGCACTCACTTTTCCCCGACCTTTTGGAAGTGAAATGGGAAAATGGGAAAATGCGACCCAACTTATAAATAGTAGGGAAGTGATAGTTTAAAAAGGATGTTTAAATCGCTAACTCACCAGAAAACATGACAACGAACGAGATATTGCTGATAGAAGTATCAAATGAGGTGTGCAATAAAGTAGGTGGAATATACGGTGTACTTGCCTCAAAGGCGGACTTGATGGTGGAAAAATTTCCAAACTATCTGGCGGTTGGGCTTTACAACCACGCGACCTCACCGCACGATTTCCTGCAGAAGACACCACCTATCGATGTGGATAACGTGTTCAGAACGCTTTTAAATGATGACATTCAGGCCTTTTATGGGAACTGGAAGGGGGGAAAGGGCGTACCCTGCATTCTGTTAGATACACATGGATATATGAACCGGATGGCATCGGATGAGAGCTATAATAGAACTGTTTTAGGGGTGCCCCAAAATGGTCAGGAGGATATCTACACTATAGGTCATCTTATCAAAAGAAGGAACTGGGAGCTTTTCAGGATTGATAGCTATACCTCTGATTACTTCTATGACGAAGCGATTACATGGTCTGAAGCGGCTGGTTATCTGATAGAGTTGCTCTTGAAAACCCCGTTGTATAAGGATAAAAAAGCGGTAGTCATCGTGCATGAATGGTTATCGGCGGGTGTCATTTTCCGGAAAAAGGTATTTGACCTGCCCTACCGCACTATCTTCGTTACCCATGCAACATCGCATGGAAGAGCGGATAGCGCAACAGGCGTTAATGTCACAAAGAATGTTCGGGCAGGGTTGACAAAAGGGCTTGAGGGAACAACCGTAAGCGCCTACGAACGGGGTGTGCAGGCAACACACTTCACGGAAATCGCAGCGGCTGAAAATAGCGACCTCTTCGCCTCAGTATCCCAATCAATCGCGCAAGAAGCAGCATACTATCTCGGCAAAGCGCCGGATATAATTCTGACAAATGGCATACGGATGCCAAAGGGAAGAGACTTCGGCGATATTCGGAAGATACATGCGGTGCATAAGGAGATAATAACTGAATTTATGCGGGTCGTTCTCTCGCCACACTATGATATAGAAAAACGAGATAGTTTGATTGTGATGACCTCAGGGAGATACGAGCTTGTGAACAAGGGATTTGACCTTTATATCAGAGCGTTAGCAAAGTTGAATGACGAACTCCGAGGCACTGAAGCTACTAAGCAGGTCTATACGTTCATGTTAGTGCCCTCACGGATAAAAGGACTTAATGAAACGGTGTTGAAGGCGAAAACGCAGTATCGGAGGCTTAGAAGCATGCTCGAACCAGTTTCTGACTATTTCATTGAGAAGCTGACGCAGGCAATCGTACAGAACGAGCAGGCCTTCCTTGATAATAGCATAAGAGAGGTGCTCAGTAAAGATGTGACGATGGCGGAAATTTTGAGCGATGCTTTCGAGATTCCAGAAGCGTTAACGAGGGATACATTCCCACCGATTGCGACGCATGATTATGCTTATGAGCAAGACCCGATTTTGGACCTGTGCTGGCAGTTGGGGCTGAGAAATAGGGAAGAGGATAACGTGAAAATGATGATCATACCATCGTATCTCAGTGCGGACCGAATGCCAATGTATCTGAGCTATTTTGACTTTGTGAACGGGTGTGATCTTGGCATATTTCCAAGCAGATACGAGCCGTTTGGGTTAACACCAATTGAAGCGGCGGCAAATGGTTGCATCGCAGTCACGAGTGACCTTTCGGGATTGGGCGTGGAACTCAAATCGATGGGTAAGGGTGATGAGAAAGACGGAATCTATGTGCTGCCAGTTTTAAATAGGAGCGATGAGGACGTTACCGATACTTTGAAAGATTTCTTGATGGGTTTGAGAGACATGCCGTATGAGGAACTACTTGCATTGAAAAGGAGGGCGTATCAGTTAGCCGAGAGCTTCTCATGGCAAAATAAAATCGAAAACTATGTCGCTGCGGTTGAAAAGGTGGCTTAGGCTTTCAACACCTGCTTTATTCCTCGAGGAGTGAGGATCGAGAACTACCCATTTAACGTTAAAACTAAGCAAGCAGAATTGAAGAAGGGACTCAGCATCGCCCGTAAAATCTAATACGGTACAATTCCAGTAGTTGAAAATATAAAGGAGGTATCGCTTTTTCACAATTATCCCGTTTATACTACTCATTCAGAAAAACTAAAGAATCTTCACTGCAATTATTACAGTATGGATATAACGAAGTTGAGATGTTTTATCCCGGTCGGTGGTCAGGCAAAGCGGTTGAAGCCATTAACATATTATATATCAAAGCCCTGTGTCAGATTCCTGAACAGGCCATTAATTGAATTCTCGATGGCGGTACTCGCGGAACAGGGTATAAGGAACTTCATTTTTGGAGAGGGCGGTTATACCAACTATACCAACCTTTTCGATCAGTATGGAGAAGGGATTGGGTTCTCAGCAAAGTATATGATCGCCCCGCGCGTGCACATCAAACATCAGCCTAATCTGGATGACTTTGGAAGCGCCGATTCGTACCGGCTTAACATGGGCTATTATGACGTTCGTGATCCCGTGCTTGTGATTCAGGGAGATAACCTCTTCAACCTCGATCTCAATGATTTTATCAAAACGCACGAAGAAAAGGGCGCATATATGACCATTGCTCTAACGAAGGTGGATAACGTAGAGGAATACGGCGTTGCCGAGTTAGACAATACTATGCGGATTAAGCGATTTATCGAAAAGCCTAAAGCCGATAAAGCACCGAGCAAGCTTGCCAATGCAGGCATCTACCTCCTATCACCAGAAATCAGACGAATCGTTGAAAATGCGGAGATAAAACGGATAACTGAAGAGAGAAGGAGGCTCGATTTCGGGTTCGACTTCATTCCCTACTTGGTCGATAATGGCTATCCGGTCTACGGGTATGAACTGAACGTATGGTATGATGTGGGTAGTCCAGAGAGATATCTTAAGGCTATGCATGAGGTGCTTCACGGTGCACTGGATATACGAATTTTAGAACCAAAAATTGTACCGGATAGAAACATTTGGGTCCAGGGCTACAGCGAGGAATCTATCAAGCGGAGGGAATCAATTGTCAATAACTATAAAGAAAATAAGTTATTCATCGAAGGGGCTGCTCTGATTGGAAGGCACACGAGAATTGGCGATTACTCCAAAATTGCTGATTCAAACATCGATAATTTTTGCATACTCGGTGAGTATGTAAACATAGAACGGTCCGCTATTATGGATGCAGCACGAATCGGAGATTATACGCGTATTACGGACAGCATCTTGGGGCGTAAAGTTGTAGTAGAATCAACCAGGGGGAGCCCCACCTCTATCGAGTCAAACTCGGTGCTTGGTCATGCTGTTCACATCGGCGAGGGATGCAGGCTCATTAGCACAAAAATTAATCCGGGATTAACGATTCCATCAGGCATGCGGTACGTCGATGCATTTCTGCGCACTACTGAAGACATTGTTGGACTCGCACTCACTGATCAGACTCCCTGAATCTCCCTGAAAAATTAAAACGATTACGAGAATATTACCTGAGCTAATGTGAACGGATCGGAAGAAATAACAGAAGCCGAATACAGTTCCATTGCCCCGAAATCAGAAGTTCTATCGGATAAAGAACCTCTATCGACAAGCCGAACGATATGCCCGTCATGCAGCTGAAAGATCGCAAGGTTGAACGACTGCACCCCCATATCGAGATAGCTCTTCAACACCGTGTAAATTGTATCCGCCATGTCATCGCTTCTCTTCGCCTTGCTGAGAATAAAAATCTCCTTCTCCTTTATTGGCGTCAAATAGCACAGAATTTTTTCTCCTTTGTTCTCTTTCGCAAGACCTAACTGCTTATGAACGGTATATAAATCCTCAAAATAATTGGCGTTAAATCCCCGGTTATAATCGGCAGCAGCTTTTTCTAAAGCTTCTAATTTACCATAGCACTCCTTAGAGGCAGTTAATTGCATATGGCCGTGAATAATTGAAGCGCCGCTCTTCCAGAGACAATTCCACATGAAGAACTTTTGGAGTCCCCGTTCACCCCGGTAGTGAGAGACCTCATCAAACCAGCGCTCTCCCGTCTCTAAATAATCCGCGATCCATTCCTTTTTTATCACGAGCGGGTTGTGCTCCTTGAAAATGATTAAACTGTGAACCGCATCATACTTTGCTATATTGCTTGCAGTAATACAATAGTTCCCCCTTATCCTGCCGAACACATCTGCCGGTGTTTGCGTTTCGGGATTACAAAAAAGGCAGTTCTCTTTCTCTTCTAATTCCTCTAATCGGATCTTAGATCTCGCCTCGATAGGTCTATCGCTCCGTAACTGATTAAACAAACTATGCTCTCCCGTAAACCTGTTTTTAATTGAGATGATCCGCTGCTTTTCGACTCGCTCAACCGACCCAAACCGCTCTTTCACCCACTGCTCCATCGCTTCAGGAACTTTCTGGCTACCCGTTGAGCGTTCAACCGTATACAAGCGATTAAACAACTCACGGGTATCTCGTGAAAGTTGTCCGAGTATTTTGTTGAGGTCCGTTATTTCATATCTCATAGCCATATTCGAGCTTCCCTCACCACGCTCATTATTCTAAATGAATTCTCTTACTGTAAATAAGCATCGAAGTCAACAGACCGATGTACATGGAGGAAGTAAAAAAGATAGTTATTACCTAAATTGGGCGAATCGCTAAGTTTGTGGATGCATAAATAATGACTGATAGTTATTTATTGATACCGTAACTCTTATGTACAGAGGACTTGTGGACTATTAATGGACGGTGTGAAAAAAATGGTAAAGAAGAGCGTCTGCCTTGTTTTTGAAGTTCATCAGCCGTACCGATTACGAGATGACTTCTTCTGGCAGAAACAGATGTTCAAAGGAAGCGTGAAGGGTGCCGACCTTTTCACTCATTACTTTTCCGATTTCAAAGACAGGGAAATATTTGAGAAAGTAGCGGCAAAATGCTATCGACCGACAAATGAACTCATATTACGATTGATAGATGAATACGACGATTTTAAAGTGGCGTATAGCGTTACCGGCGTGTTTATCGAGCAGTGCGAACGATACGGTTTTAAGGATATATTAGAAGATTTCAGAGAGCTTGCCGCGAGCGGAAGCGTAGAGTTCCTGGACCAAACGTATTATCATTCGCTCGTAGGGCTGTATGAGGACGAGGACGAGTTTATCGAGCAAGTACGCATGCATCGTGAAGTAATGCGCGATGTGATCGGCTACGAACCCACTGTTTTTGAGAACACCGAGCTGTTGTACAACAACCGAATAGCGAAGCTTGTGGAGGCCATGGGGTACCGGGGGATCATCGCCGAGGGTGTGGAGCGGGTATTGAATGGGCGCTCACCAAATTACGTTTATGAGCCCGTAGGCTGCAAAAATCTCAAAGTGCTGCTCAGGGATTATATCTTAACGGATGATATAGGGTTTAGATTTTCTCTTAAGAGTTGGCCAGAATATCCTTTGACGGCCTCTAAATACGCCGCCTGGCTCGATGCGACACCGGGGCACTGTATAACCCTCTTTTTAGATTACGAGACATTTGGCGAGCATCAATGGGCAGATACAGGGATATTTAGTTTCCTTCAGGATCTTCCTAAGCAGGTATTGGCAGCTCAAATGAAATTTGCGACCCCTTCTGAACTCATAGAAACGTATCAGCCGACAGGGACACTAGATGTGCGGGATTTAGAAACGACATCTTGGGCTGATGTGGAGAAAGACACGTCGTGCTTTATCGGGAATACGATGCAGTGGGCGTGTTATGATTATCTGAGATGGCTTGAACCGTATGTAAAAGAGTCAAAGGATGACGAACTGCTAAAAATTTGGCGATACCTGGGGATAAGCGACCATCTGTATTACATGTTTACGATCGGTGGTGCATCTGGTGATGTGCACAGCTATTTCTCGCATTTTAAGAGACCGTACGATGCCTTCGTCACGCTCTTCTCCGTGATTCACGATTTTGATGTGCGCTTACGGGCGACGCTAAAAGAAGCACGCTATCCGCTCGTTCTTCGAAACGGGAAAAAGATCTGGAGTTTGAACGGGTTGTGCGACTATCTAAAAGCCATGCCGCGAGCGGAAGCGGAAGATACGCTCGAAGCGTATATAGAAAGAAGCGATTTCGAGCGATGGATACGGGAAAGTGTAGGGGAAGAAGAGCTTGCGGAGGAAGTACGACGGTTACGTTTAAGCTTAAGCAAGGGGCAGCAGGAATACGCTGTGGACGAGTTCCGAAAAAAGTTATGCAAGATTATTTGTAAGTAAATTGAATGTCTTTTTAATATGCGTAAGTCAAAGTAGATTTATTTATTACACACTTAACTATACTATAAGTGAGGAAAAAAGTAGGAGTGGTTTATAGATTATGACTACGATCGGAGAGATAGGGGAAGTTGCAGGTGAAATATGGCATGTGTTACGGGAACGAGACGAGATAAGCCTATCGGGGGTCGTCTCCGCAATTAATGCGTCGCAAAGCACCGTTTACATGGGTCTCGGCTGGCTCGCGCGGGAGGACAAGCTGGAGTTTGTCGCCAAGAGGAGAGGTGTGTTCGTTAGATTGAAGTAAAGGAGCGCGGATAAAAAATCGATGCGAAATCGGATCGTGATGCTTTCCTGGGAATACCCCCCTATAAGATTGGGGGACTTGCAGAGCACGTCTATGAGCTGTCAAAGGCATTAGCGCGGAAAGGCGCGGACGTGCACGTCGTCACCTTAGGGGCTGTCCCGTACGAGAAAAGCGAGGGTGTACACGTACGTCGTATCGCCGTTGATGCCTGTAGACCCGATTTTATAACGTTTATGAACAACGAGATGAAGAGAATCGGAGCCTCGATTATCGAATCCGCCGGGACCGCACCAGCTATAATCCATGCACATGACTGGATGGTCGGTAATGCTGCGATAGCGTTGGCCTTTCGCTACCGAACGCCCTTGATCTCGACGATTCACAGTACTGAATTTGGAAGGCGCAGGCAATAAAGGTTGGATAGCAGAGGTCATCCATGAGAGGGAAGAGGAACTGGTGCGATCTTCGGCGCATATAATTGTGTGTAGTGAGAGCATGAAGCGAGAGGTCCAAGGCTTATTTGGAGTGACGGAAAACATATCCGTGTTTCCGAATGGCGTGGACATCTCGAAATTCGATTTCTGTGCGGATAGCGCGGCACTTAAAGCGCGTTTTTGCGGTTCGAAAGATGCCACGATGATCGTGTATATCGGGAGACTCGTGCGTCAAAAAGGCGTGAGCGTTTTGATCGGAGCGCTGCGTATGCTTTTGAATACGTCTCCAGAATTACGGGAGAGGGTGAAACTGGTGATTGTGGGAGAAGGCCCGATGCGTGAGCACCTGGAACGAGACGCTGCGTATCTCGGTGTGTCAAACCACGTCGTTTTTACGGGATATTTAGATGATTACACCGTGAGATGTTTATTAAAAGCAGCAGATGTGGTTACGGTACCCTCCTTACGAGCCCTTTGGCATCGTCGCGTTAGAAGCGATGGCGGCCAAGACACCCGTGGTGGTATCAGATGTTGGGGGACTTTCAGAACTCATATGCGCTGGAGAAGGCATAAAAGTGCCGTCTGACAATTCTGAACGCCTTGCGGACGGTCTCCTACAAATTCTGTCCGCCGGAGAGGACGAACAGAGGAAAGTTGCACTCGCGAGAATGGTAGAACAGGGCTTTCAAAAGGTTTGTTCATTAACCGGGGATACCATTTCGGAGGCTACGCTTGAGGCATATAAGAAGGTTTTAGCTTCGGTCCCTCCTGCCCGACCACTGCGATGGCAGGAACGGGGGATAGAAATAGAAACAGAGAAAAGTGAGTTGTGGCAATATTCATATTCGTGATGCGCGTGACTGCCCGTGGTCGGCGCGGGTAGAGAGGAGAAAAAATGAGAGCGGTAAGTATATCTTCTCTCAGAAACAAGTTTAAGGAGGATCCGGACACATGAGAATTGGCTTTTTCATTTGGGAATATCCGCCACGAATTGTGGGTGGCCTGGGAACCTATGCGGAGAATATTACGCAAGCGATGGTAAAGTTGGGGCACGATGTCTCCGTGTTTACCACGAATGACGGCACGTTAAAGACGAGAGAGACGTTAAAGGGTATTGATGTTAACAGACCGATGCTGGTGGACGGAGCCGGCATACTTCCGCTCTGCATGACCGAAGATTTGAGACGGTGGGGCACCGGGATAAAATTCTTCAACGAGGTGCTCATATCGAACATTCTCAGCGCGACGAAATTCGTTAACCAGCTGATCAGGAAGGAAGGGTATACGTTTGACCTCATCTGCGCACATGACTGGCTGAGTGCGATGGCGGGTATCATGGCGAAGCGAGAGACACAGCTTCCGTTCGTCTTCCATTTCCATTCCACCGAATGGGGTCGCGCACTTGGTGGTGGCTCGGATACCGTTATCCATATCGAGAAGACCGCAGCCGATGCGGCGGATAGGATTATAACGGTCAGTTACCCAATGCACGAGGATCTCGTCAGGCATGGCATCGAGGCCGATAAAATATCTGTCTGCTGGAACGGCATTCGTACGGATAGATACGACCCCGGCAAGGTGACGAATGAAGCGATTATAAGACTGAAGAGCAGATACGGCATACGTCCCGATGAGCGGATGATCTTGTTCGTGGGGCGATTGACACCGGTAAAAGGCGTTGTGAACCTGATAAAGGCAATGCCAACGGTCATCAATGAGCATCCCGAGGCGAAACTGGTCATACTAGGCGTGGGAGAATTGGAGCGCACTATTTCGGATCTCATAACGGTCCTGAATTTAAAGGATAACGTAAAGACCCGGTTTGAGTTCGTGAGTGAAAAGGAACGGATAGCGCATTACGGTGCTTGCGATATCTTCGTTGCCCCGTCAGTGTACGAGCCGTTTGGGATTGTTGCGTTAGAAGCGATGGCGATGGGGAAGCCCCTTGTCGTTGGTGCGAAAGGCACCAGTGGATTTCGAGATTCGGTTAACCCTTCAGGCCCGGACCAAACGGGGATTCATGTTGATGGTACTGATTCCGCGGATATCGCATGGGGGATACTGTCCCTGCTTGAAGACCCGGAGGGCGCGCGGGAGATGGGTAAAAGCGGGAGGGAACGAGCAGGGGAGTATTTCACCTGGGATAAAATCGCCGCCTATACGATTGGGATATATGAAGAGGTAGTAAAGGAAGCACGAGCCGGATCGAAATAGCGTAAATTCACGGTATCGTGAGTCGTACCGAAGCACGTTTGTTTGTCTCGGTACTAATACTTTTTACCATTCATTATTTAGATTCGTGTAGAGTACGATTATTATTTCGCTTCGTATTTTTGGCTTCACCCATACCTTCTATCCTCCCTGAAAAACTGACCGAGCATCGCTTCTGGTGGCGCTCTTCGCAGGAAAGCCTCCTCGGGGGTCTCTCCATTGCTATAAT
>DATKXZ010000082.1:0-11431 GCA_035528755.1 Desulfobacteria bacterium
ATTGAAGAACTTCTTTATCGGTGATTTCTCGCTTGAGGGTTTTATTCCCACTTTTCGGTGTTCTTGTTCGAGCCATATTGGGTATGATGGCTTTTATTGTATAAAAATATACGGGTTAATCAGAAGTGATTAACTATAGCAGAAACAGCAGCGGAACTTTATGCCAAGTATAAGCGAAAGAAAACAAAGGGCCACATATCCTGCACCCAGCAAGCCGTCAATCAGGCAAAAGATTAACGTTCCCACAGCGTAGCTTAAAACGGTTAGGGTAATAGAGAAGCAGAGGATGTTCGAAGGATACCGTTCATAGTACATCACGTTGTTCATCTTTTCCCCGCTCCTTTTCGTTTGCCCTGATTTGGTGGATAGGTGGTGAGATTCTTACAGTCCCACCAGGGGAGATCTAAAACGGCGCCCCGAAGTTGATACAATACACATTTATCCAGTTTCCCACCTGCCGCATTCTTTAATGTTTCGTACAGCTCTTCCGGGTCAGAACGTGTCATGTGCTCTGGTGTTTCAATCCCTATTGAATAAAGTCTCTCAGCGGTAACCGGGCCAATATTCCGCAAGGATTGTAACCGTTTAAGTGCTGCTGCTTTTTTGGGCTCGTTACTCATCTATCTTCGCACCTCGTTAAACAGGATTCGGGATATTATTCATATAGCGTTTCGCGGCTAAAATAAAAGGAAGTTTGCAGCGTAGCGCAGCACAACAAAATCCGAGCAGTGCATAATTACATACATACATACTTCATTTCAACCTCTTCCAGTCCGAGATCGCGAGCAGCATAATCCCACCGTAAATGATGATGCCGCCCGGCGTGTAGACGCTCAAGCCTGCATAAACGATTATCTGGACCAATTTCAAGCAGCTGATGATAACGGCAAGTATCGCACCCCATTTCTTCAGTAGCCAGAGCCCGTAGCCGGCAGCAAGGAAGCCTATTCCTGTTGCTAAAGCAAAGAGCGCTAACGGCCGGAACTCAGGATAATTGAACCGGATGATATTCACCGTGATCACCACACCGACCACAAATAGCACCAGACTGGTCCAGAAGGTCTTCGGTCTTTTTATGGTCATGATTAATCCTTTACTGAGGACAGAAATACGAGCGAAGGCGCTTATAAATACGTCGGTATTTTTTCAGCTACGAGGCGGTTACGTTCATCTACCTCGTGCCGTCGATAACGGTAGGGTTGGGTTATCTATTACTATGACCTTTGTAAAGAAGTTGTGGAAGGCTGAAAATATAAAATGAAGTAAGTGCTCATGGCGCTTATTCGAGCTTTGCCTCGTTACGCTCCTCACCGGATCGAGGGTCTATCGTTTTCAAGAGCTCTTCTACGGGATTTGCATTTGCACCACATTCAGGACAGGGTATTGTTGGCAGGCCGTCCATTGCATCAATTGGCCCCATTGGTACCGGATCACCAACCGCCCACAATCCAAATCCATAGCACGTCGTACACCGTTCCGCCTTCCTTCCGTGTCTCATTTCTGTGATTACCTATTACCTCTCTTAACGTTTCATGCTGATTAATGGTTCGCGGGCACGCTTTATCTGGTACCCTTCGTTCTTTGGGTTGAGAAAGCACGCAGGGGGATATTCAGCAATAGTGGTTTCGTTAACGTCTATGATGGTAACGTCCGGCATGGGAATAACATCAGCGTAAGAGGTATTTAAAGCTTGTGTGGGAGTTAAGGTTCTTTAACGCAGCTCTGACGGTTCTGATGGGAAGGGGACGAATCTGGTTGTGGGGAATGGTGTGGTGGCAAGATAGTGTCTTTAAAGAAGATAACAAGTTAGAAGCGCTAGTAATCTTCTATTCATTTACAGTTTTCTTGGACAAAATTTCTAGTATGTCTAGTCGCTATGAGCTCCCCAAAATTATAAGGCGCCGTACCTAAATACTTTAAAACTTGGACCATACCATAATCCTCTAGGTACGAAACAGCTCTATTAATTCTTATAGGGGGTAATTTTACAATAGACTGGATTTGGTCGCCATTTAACTCACCTTTCGCTGCCACAGCTGAAGCAACCGCCTTTATATCCTCATAAGGATCGTAGTCCAAATCTTCCTTAAAGTGTAAATAAAGCGCGTAAGTTGGACTAATCTGAAAGAAGCTATACGGGGCGGTTCCTAAAGCTTTAATAGTTTCAACCAAGCCATAACTCTCAAGCTCATCAACAGCATCATTTAAGTCGTCAGCCGAAAGGAATGGTGTCCTCGATTGTAATACCTTTGAGTGGTAACTCTTTTCAAAACCTGTGTTATCGAGAGGCCTGGAAAGCAGCAAAAATCCAACCGTAGAAGCACTTTTTGAAAGTCCTCCAACACTTTGTTTAAGTGAAGTAACATAGTTCGGTGGAGTCCCTACAGGGGGTTTTTCTACTACCCCATGCATCGCCTTTACGAGAGTTCGGATTCCTTCATCATAATCTTTTGACAAGTCTACCCAAAGAAGGCTTCGTAACGGCAATGGAATATTACAGGGTTCAATTATTATCGGTATGATGCGAGTTACTCCAGTAATCTTATTAACTATAGCGGCGTCTAATTCCTCAGTTACCCATTTAGATTGAGTACTGGAAGCTGATAATAGAATTAAGAAAAAGTCAGAACCTGCGAGGCCTTCCGAAAAAATCTTCTGAATTAAGGAATCGCCTGGGGATATTTCCCATTTATCGAACCACACATCAATTCCATTCTGACTTAAATCTTTGGCGATTTGATTAGCAAAATCTTTATCTTCGTGGGAATAGCTTAGAAAAGCACCTGGTTTTTTATTCATTTTATCCCTCGAAATTTGTTGAGTTTTTCGCAGAACTGAGAGTTCTTAATTGTATTAAAGGTTCTAAGATAATGTCCTCGCTGGAGAACTTGCCAGTCTGAAGGTCGTGTAAATGACCGGATGATATCCAGACAAGTTTAGCCTGAAATTGTCCCTTCGAATTTAGATCTATAAATTCTACCAAGGCAAAAGCAACCTCGACTCCGTTCACAAAACGTTTTAATTCAGCAACTGCCCCTTTTGCACTGATATCTACGCCTTCGACGAGAAATATGAAATCCCCATTATAGTCGTCTGAGCGCTTACAACTTACAACCCTTGGAGTACCCGATCGATTTCGGTAAAGCTGCCATCCTTGGTATATCGTAGAAATAAACAAGAACAATAAAATTAACCAAACAACCGCTAAGCCAGTGACCCACACTTGACTAAGATGGATACCACTTGGGGTAAAAATAAAGCTTAGAAGCGTCACGATACCGGTGAGTACAGCAAACCACCACCTAAAAAAGCTTCCAAATAAAAGTTGCAGAAATCCAATTACTTCTGACATGACTATCCCTTTGTCTATAATATGCTTTATAAGTTTCGCTTTATTATTACTCCTACGATGAAAGTGAGAAGGATGCGATAAAATCCTTCTCAAATGTCAGATTGTAAGCTTTCCTATTGCTCTTAAAAAAGAGATACTACTCTTGAAATTTGGGCTTTCAACTCACCTTACATAATTCCGCAACGTCCCTATGCCCTCTATTACTATTTCAACGGTGTCCCCGCGTTGCATCGCGCCGATCCCGCTCGGCGTGCCCGTTGCTATGATATCCCCTTTTTGCAGCGTCATCACCTTCGAAGTAAACGAAACCAGCTCCTCTGTAGTGAAAATGAAATTGGACGTGTTGGAATCTTGCCGCAGCTCACCGTTCAGATAACTCTGGATCTTCACGTTGTCCGGGTCGATATCCGTTACGATTCGGGGCCCCACCGGGCAGAACGTATCAAACGACTTGGCGCGAGTCCACTGCACGTCTTTGCTCTGCAAATCTCTGGCGGTGACGTCGTTCAGGCATGTATATCCTTCGATAAAATCCATTACCTCGCCTGGTTCAACGTTCTTACACTCATTTTTTATGACCACAGCCAGCTCAGCCTCGTAATCAACTCTTTTCGACTGCTTTGGATAAATAATATAATCCTCAGGGCCTATCAAAGCGGTAGGTGGCTTCAAGAATAAAATAGGCTCGTCAGGGAGCGGCATCTTCAGCTCCCTGGCATGATCCTTGTAATTGAGGCCGACTAAGACGACCTTCGTCGGCTGATGCCGCAAAAACGAAAGGGGCATTTGCAGGTCAGGATTACTGCTTCTTGAACAGGTTCCGGATCTCCTCGCCAACCGTTTCGATCTTATGCTTGCCTATCTCCGCTCTGCTTGCTTTCAGGAATGGAATGCCCTTCTTGTATTCCTCGACCCACTGTGCTGCGAATTCGCCGTTCTCTACGCGTTTCAGGGCCTCCTGCATCTTCGCCTTTACGTCCGGTCCGATGATCTCGCTACCGACGGCCCACATGCCGTATTCCGCGGTGTTCGAGATGACCTCGGCCATGCGCTTGATACCGCCCTTCCAGACCAGATCGACGATCAGCTTCATCTCGTGCACGCACTCGAAGTACGCCATCTCCGGTGGATAGCCCGCTTCTACTAACACTTCAAACCCGTTCTTCATCAATTCCACCAGCCCGCCGCAGAGCACGCACTGCTCACCGAACAGATCCTCATAGGTCTCCTGCTCGAACGTGCATTCCAAAATGCCGGCCTTTGTCCAGTGCATCGCCTTCGTCATGGCCAGTGCCACTTCACGTGCCTTGCCTGACGGGTTCTGCTTCACGGCAACCAGACCGGGAACGCCGAAGCCGTCTAAGTACGCCACGCGCTCCTCCGTGCCCGGTGCCTTCGGCGCGACCATAATCACGTCCACGTCCTCGGGCGGAACGATGCGGTTAAAGCAGATATTGAAACCGTGCGAGAAACAGAGCGCCTTGCCCGCTTTCATGTGCGGTGCGATCTGCCCCTCATAAATCATCGGCTGCACCTCGTCCGGCAGCAGGATATGCACGATATCGCCCTTCGCCGTGGCCTCATCGATCGGCATAACTTCAAAACCGTCCGCTTTCGCCTTCGCCCAGCTCGGGTTCGGCCTCCCGCCCAGGACCTCCGTCTCGCCTATGATTACACTCACGCCTGAATCCTTCAGGCAGTTCGCCTGCGCATCGCCCTGCGCGCCGTACCCTATTACTGCTACCGTCTTACCTTCTAAAAAGCTCTCATCTACGTCCTCATCATGTAATACATTCAAGGTCATGGTATCTATCAACCTCCTGGTTTCTACGTTAAGTTATCGCGGTGTTTATTATAAACGTTGCTCTTTTCGGCCACTGCGTGCGGTGGTGAGTGAATCTACGGTAACTATCTCTCCGCACCGCCACCCATACCAATAGCCGTAACCCCGGTCCTGAACAACTGCTTCACACCGAAATGCATCATCAAATCCACGAACCGGTCTATTGTCTTCGGCTCCTCCGTTAGCTCGATTATCACGGAATCCAAAGTTGCATCGGCTATCTTTGCCCCGTATGACTCGGCAAACTGCATCACTTCAGAACGGGCATTGGAATCCTTTACGTGCACCTTCATGAGGCACAGATCGCGAATGACCGCTTTGTTCTTCGCCAGGTCGATCACCTTCACCACTTCGATTAGATTGCTGAGCTGCTTCCTCACTTTCTCCAACTCGCTTTCCGAGCCCTCGATCGCCACCGTCATCCTTGATAACCCGTCCTTCTCGCACGGTGAGACGGTGAGCGAGATGATATTGATCCCGCGCATGGTGAACATGCCTGACATCCGCGTCAGCACTCCCGGATGATCCTCTACCAATAGTGAGATTATATGCGTGTGCATCGTTCCGTTCCTATCATTCCTATTAAACCGCCACCAGGAGGAATCATTGGCAGTATCTTGTCCTCCCAACCCACGATCATATCTATTACGGCTGGCTTACCGGACTCGAATGCGTTATGCAGTGCGTCTTTCAGCTCCTCCGGCTTCTCCACGCGCTCCCCATAAGCGCTAAAGGCTTCCGCGAGCTTCACGAAATCCGGCGTCGTACCCAGGCCGGTATTCGAGTATTTCTTATCGAAGAACAGCTCCTGCCACTGGCGTACCATTCCCAGATAACGATTGTGGAAGATACAGACGACAACCGGTATATCGTTCTCCACGCAGGTTGCCAAATCCTGGCAGGTCATCAGGAAACTGCCGTCTCCTGCTATGTCCACTACGCGCTTATCCGGTGCCGCGACTTTCGCGCCGATCGCTGCGGGGAATCCAAATCCCATCGTGCCTAGCCCGCCTGAAGAAATAAACGTACGCGGCTTCTTCGTCATGTAATAATGCGCGGCAAACATCTGGCACTGCCCCACTTCCGTTGTGACGATAACATCGTTATCCAGAATTCTGCTCAGCTCTTTTATGAGCATATCCGAGATGGATGTCCCTTCTCTCTTGACATCCTTTATACAATCTTCACAGGCCGAATGCATCTCTTTTATCCGCTGCACCCACACGCTTTCCTTCGCATCCTCAGCCGTCCTCTTCTTCGCCAGCCATTTGATGATATCTCCAAGTGCAAGCTTCGCGTCGCCCTGGATAGGAATATCCACCTGTATGTTCTTGTTTATCTCTGCGGCATCGATATCCACGTGTATCAATGTGGCCTCCGG
Organism: Desulfobacteria bacterium; assembly: GCA_035528755.1. Classification (GTDB taxonomy): domain Archaea; phylum Halobacteriota; class Syntropharchaeia; order Alkanophagales; family Methanospirareceae; genus JACGMN01. The sequence goes on from DATKXZ010000082.1 coordinate 6,577, forward strand.
GGCGAACTGGTCCAATTGCCAGCCCGTTAACCGATCGCTGAACCGCGTTCCTACGGCGAGTAACGCATCGCATTCGTTTATCGCCTTGTTCGCATAGAGGCGTCCGTGCATGCCCGCCATGCCCAGTGCGAACGGATGATTCTCGGGAATGGCTCCTTTACCCAGAAGCGTCGTTACGACAGGCGCGCCGAGGAATTCCGCCAGATGACGTAACTCTTCCGTTGCTTCCGAGGCGATAACGCCGCCTCCAGCCAATATAAGCGGTCTCTCTGCATTTACCAGCACCTCTACCGCTTTCTTTATTTGCGCACGATTCGGCTTTATGTTCGGCTTATAACCCGCGAACGTCTCCTTTAAATGTAAATCCACCTCGGCCGTCGTTGCCAGTACATCCTTTGGCAGGTCGATCAAGACGACACCTTTCCTACCCGTATCGGCGATATGGAAAGCATTGTGGATGACTTTGGGTAGGTCTTCCGTTCGTTTGACGAGGAAATTATGTTTCGTGACTGGCATGGTAATGGTGAACGTGCTTGCTTCCTGGAACGCATTGCTCCCTATTGCTGCCGTCGGCACCTGGCCGGTCAATGCCACTACGGGTGCAGAATCCATGCTTGCATTCGCCAGACCGGTAACGAGGTTCGTTGCTCCGGGGCCTGACGTAGCGATACAAACCCCGGTCTTTCCTGACACGCGTGCATAGCCGTCAGCCGCGTGCGCCGCACATTGCTCGTGCCGCATCAGAATATGCCTCAATTTATCCTCCGTGTACAGCACCTCGTACAGATCTAACAGGACTCCGCCGGGGATTCCAAAGGCTACTTCCACTCCTTCGTTCTTCAATTCCTCTACCACTATTTCCGCACCGCTCAATTTCACTCGTGCCATTTCTCTTCACCCCTTATAACCGTTCCAACAGTTGTGGGTGATATAGTATATGCTCTCTTTTTAAATAAACTGATTTAAACACGTAGCGATAATAAAACCATGAATAAATGGCGCCGCTACTAATATTCCTCCTCGCTCTGGCCCTCATCCTGGTTCTGACCACGAAACTCAGGATCAATCCCTTTCTGAGCTTACTTACGGTATCGCTACTCGTTGCCATTTTAGCTGCAAAACCGTTTGATGGCCTGGAATCAATGTTAACGGGCATGAGCAGGGTAATGTACCAGCTGGGCATTATCATCGTGTGTGGCAGCATCATCGGCACGATCCTGGACGGTATCGGAGGCACATCGGTCATCGCAGACGATATAATCAGAATATCGAAACGGCCTATACTCGCATTGAACGTGCTCGGGTTCCTCGTGGCAATTCCCGTGATGTGCTGCATCCTGGCCTACGTGATCTTCATACCAATCGCACGCGAGATCGCCGCTAAGCAGAAGTTACCGATTGGTGTGGCTGCTACTTCGCTCAGTCTCGGCACACTTGCATCCTACGAGCTCATCTATCCCGCACCCGGCGTTTATTCCGCGGCAAGCGAGTTCGGCGTTGTGGGTACTGACATCGTACTGCTTGGTCTTATTATTGCTATTCCTACGTCATTGGTTGGCTATCTGTACGCGCAGCGGTTTTGCAAGCTCGGCGGGGTCCCAACGACGGTGACGGAAACGGAACAAAAGCGAATAAGTAGATTACGTGCATATCCGCCTATTGTCGTTCCTGTGGCGCTTATATTCTCAAAACTCGTTCTTCCTATTCCATTGCTCAATTTCTTGGGTAACCCCAACATAGCATTGCTGATCGGCGTTTTCCTCGCTTTTAGCGCTGCTCAGGGATTTAGACGAGATACCGTCAATACATGGACACGTGAGGCTGTACGACGAGGTGGAGGAATTCTCATGGTACTCTGCGCGGGCGGGGCGCTCGGCTCTACTTTAGCAATGACCGGCGTCGGTCACGAGATCGGCGCATTAGTTATACAATCCGGCGTGCCCGCGCTTTTCGTACCCTTTTTGGTCGCTGTTGCCATTCAGAGCGTGCAGGGCTCGCGGCTCGTCACCTTTTTGATCGTTCCGAGCATAATTCTACCCGTACTTCCTGAACTCGGCTTGCCCCTGGAACTCGCACTAATGTCCATAGCCTCCGGCACGTTCCTGGTATCGCATGCGAATGACTCCTATTTCTGGACGGTCGTTGAGCTTGCAGACATGACGCCCTCTGCGGGCTATCGCTGCTACACGATCGGAGGAATGGTCCTCGGAGCGGTGGCTTTGAGTATGACTGTTTTGGTGTATGTGTCGGGCATATTCGGAGTATAAAACTCATCACGGACTCACGGGCAGCGTAAAACAAACCGTGCATCCTTTACCCTTCTCCGATTCGATCCAGATACGACCGCCGTGCACCTCGATTATCCGTTTCACAATGGCAAGCCCGGCTCCTGTTCCTTCTCCACTCTTGTCCACCTGATAGAACAGCTCGAACACTTTTTCGTGCTGGCTCTTGTCGATCCCCATGCCGTTATCCTTCACGAAGAACACGGTGTCCTTATCATCTACGCGATATCCAATCTCTATCTCCAGATGCGGCTGGTCGCCCCGGTATTTTATACTGTTCGTAATAAGATTCACCAGCACCTCGACTATTCGCATCCTGTCCACGTGTACGGTGGGGAAGTCCTCAGCCACGGAAACGTCAATCTGCGTTGCTTTTAACTCTCCTGCGGTCTGTTCCAGTGCACCTTTAACAATATCACCAAACGGAACCTCTTCGGGCGGATTTGCCACACGGCCGATACGAGAGAGTTCCAATGTGTCACTTAAGAGAGCGCTCATCTTTGTAACGGCACTTTCTATATACTTCAAATCGTTTTCCGCTCGCTCTCGTTCGTTCTGTTCTATATCCTTCTGGAGCATAGTGGTGAAGCCCTGTATGGTGACAAGCGGCGACCGTAAGTCATGTGAGACCGTGTAGGTGAAATGTCCCATCTCCCGGTTCTTTGCTTCCAGCTCTTTTAAAAGGCCATCTCGTTCCTTCTCAGCCTGCTTGCGTTCGGTGATGTCACGAATTGATTCAATTGCTCCTACTACGTTACCTTCAGGATCGTAAAGTGGTGTTGCAATCCCCCACAGATGTGCTCCCTTCCCTCCGTACATGAAAGGCAAATAAACTTTGGCAAACAGTGTGTTTCCCTTTTTTCCTACATGAGTATAGCGAGACTCGATCTCCTCGTCGCTGGAAAAGACCAAATCGGTCAATATGGGTCTCCGCTCTCCGTAGAACGGTAGTGCATATTCATAATCACCTTTTCCAATGATGTCCTCCTTTGGGATCCCGGTCATCTCTTCTATTGCTCGGTTCCATGCGATCACCTTCATATCCCTATCAATAACAAATGTCGCATCAGGGAGGAACTCGACAATATCCTGCATCTTTTTGTGGGCATTGCGTAATTCTTCCTGTGTCTTTATTCGTTCGGTAATATCCAGCTCGAATCCTACGATATCTGTAATGTTCCCATCAGCATCCTGGAGGGGCACCTTGTCCAATCGTACCCATTTCACGCCTTCTGGTGTTGCAAGTTTACTTGTTACGCCTCTCTGAGGTACTCCGCTCTCCAAAACTTCTTTGTCACTTTCGAGGTACTCTTCTCCTACGTCTGGAAAGAGCGCTCTGCTTGTTTTGCCTTTGAAATCCTGGGGCGTCATTCCATAGCGCTCTGCTAGAGCCTTGTTTACATGAATGAACCTGCTGTCGGCGTCTATATGGTATATGCCCACGGGCACAGTATCGAGGACTGTCTGATACTCCCGCTCTCTTTCCTGCAGCTTCTCCTCTATCCGTTTCAGTCTGGTGATGTCCAGCTCGAATCCTATTATGCCCGTAACGTTGCCCTCAGCATCTTTGAGGGGCACCTTGTCCAATCGTACCCATCTCACGCCTTGTGGAGTCTTAATTTTTCTAATCGCCCCTATTTGCGGCTCTCCGCTCTCTATTACTTCCTTGTCGCTTTTGATGTACTCTTCCGCAACTTTGGGGAAGAGGTCTCTGGATGATTTACCTTTGAAATCTTTGGGTTTCAGCCCGTAGCGCTCCGCGAGAACCTCGTTTACGTGCACGAACGTGCCGTCAGAATCGATGTGGAAGATACTCACGGGCACGGAATCGAGAATCACCTGCTGCTCTCTATCTCTTGCCAGAATCTCTTCCTCCGACTTTTTCATGGCGGTGGAGGCTGTCCAACAATCATCTAAGAACCGATAAGATACACATAGATAGAACGCTCACGTGCTTTCCTTCCAGCTTGTGTTAACGTGTCTATGAATTGTTGGACAGTTGAAACCCGTTTGATTCTTATATTAGCGATTTCTATACTGTAATTATACTATTACCGGGATTTAAAAGGAGACTAGAGAATATGACGGTTCGAGAGGATAAGATTGGGCAATCATGGCTCTTTCCCCCGTGCATTAGTGATTTCATACTGGGAGACCACATCTGCAACATGGTAGTGGCTGTGGTGAGTGGCATAGATGTTAGCGAGATCGAAGCAAAGTACCTGGATCAACCGGGCAATCCGGCGTATCCGCGTCGGATGCTGCTTCGGCTACTGGTACAGGCGGCTATCGACGGCGTGTGGTCGTCGCGGAAGATTGACCGGCTGGCGCACGAAAATGTGATTTATATGTACCTCACAGGGAACGAGAAGCCTGACTTCAGAACGATCTGCAACTTCAGGCGGGATAACAAAGAGCTGATTGAAGCTGTCTTCAAGGAGACCGTCACCGTCGCCCGTGACTTGCGGATACTAAAATTGGGGCATCTCGCAACGGATGGAACGAAGATAAAAGCCAACGCGTCAAATGACTACACGCTGAGCGAGGACGAGCTGAAGGAGATTCGGCGT
>DATKXZ010000083.1:0-43124 GCA_035528755.1 Desulfobacteria bacterium
CCGTAGATCGCGGCAGACATCGCCGTGCTTTCTCCTTTCTTGATCACCTGATTAACCGCCCATTTGATCTTTTTGTCCGTGAGCTTCACCATGCGTTTTGGTGAAACTTCCTGACGAAATAATTTCTGGACTCTACAGATGGTTTATTATACCATCTTTATTTAAACGCGAAGATCATTATGCCCAGCGCGTTGGCAACGATCATCGGCATGGCAACTTCTCTGACCACCAGAACTGCTTGCGAGTACGGGCGTGCAAGGAGCAGCACGAGAACCATGTGGAACACTTCCATAAGGGCTGCAAATGCCACTGCGCCCGCAACGCTGACGAACGTGCCCTTACGTAACCTGTAGATAAGACCACCAAACAAGCCCACTAACACGGTAGCAAGCGCACAGGGGAGAGCAGTGAAACCCCAAAGAAATAGCGATGCACACCACCAATCAGCCCTACCGCCACGCCCATAACGGGTCCGCCAATTAATCCCGGCGACCATCGGGGCCGATGTCCCGGATATTGGTAAACGCACCGTATACCTCAAGCTTGTGTATTATCCCTCCGTACGTGCCGTATATGGAGACCGCTCCGAAGATCACAATGAGACACACCTGATTTCTGAGTGTGAATTTCTTGTGCAAGATCTCCTTGAAATATTCAGTATTCGTGATAAGGTATGCGAGCATCGTCACGATCAAGCCTACTTCCTTCGATCAGTCCCACAAACAGCTCTGTGCAATCCACTCTGCAGTCCCCCAATCCCATTATCAGTATCAGTATCCACCTATCTCTATTTCTATTTCTTGCTAAGTAAACGTTAAGTACGCTACGCCGTGTCAAGTATTATTAGGGGATTGTAACTCCCTTTGATCACAGGGAATCACGTTTTTGGTGCTCTCGCACGACGATTCTTTGGATGAATCCACAACAGTGTTCGCCACCGCGGGCTGGTACGTATTTCAACGTTATTCGTTCGTGCATTTGCAATGCGATTGAATGCGAAAGGTCGATTAAGGTCGATTAATATACAATGCCTCCCAACGATATGAGTAAGAGGAAGAACATGCAACAGGGAATTGATGACCAATCGCTACCCGACAGACTTCGTATCCGCCGGATGAGACGGGATGAGGTCGAGTTTGCTATCGATTTAGCGGCAGGAGAGGGCTGGAATCCAGGCGTTCATGATGGGGCGTGTTTCTATGCTACGGATCCAAACGGGTTTTTCGTTGCCGAGCTGGATGGCGAGCTTGTGGGCAGCATTTCCGCTGTATCCTACGGTGATTCGTTCGGGTTTATGGGCTTGTTCATTGTTAAACCTGAATACCGTGGCACGAGGATTGGCGCTCGGTTAGGGAAGAAAGGGCTGGCATACCTGACAGACCACAACATCGGTTTGGACGGTGTGGTGGAGCAGCAACCGAACTACCAGCGACACGGCTTTCGCACGGCGTACCGCAACTTACGCTATGAAGGTGTAGGCGGCGGTGGGAGCATGCCTGACGGTGTCGTAGCGATAGCAGAGGTGCGATTCGAAGATCTGCTCGAATACGACGCTCGTATGTTTCCCGTGCCACGACCGCAGTTTCTCAGCTGCTGGATCGACCAGCCAGAGGGTGCAGCATTGGCGGTGGTAGAGGACGACGGTCTGGCGGGCTACGGCGTTATCCGCAAGTGCCGGAGCGGCTACAAAATCGGACCGCTGTTTGCAGACAACACGCAAATCGCAGAGACTCTTTTTGCGGCATTAACGAGCGAAGTGCCCGGTGAACCGATCTTTCTGGACACGCCCGAAGTCAACTCGGCGGCGGTGGAACTTGCAGAGCGGCATCATATGAGCGTGGTGTTTGAGACTGCACGTATGTACTCGAAAGGAGAGCCGGCCCTACCGATGAACCGCATCTTTGGCGTGACCTCGTTCGAGTTGGGCTAATCTGGGTTGGCGGGAGTGGTTTTACGTACTGATGCGAGAGATAATTCAGGCCCCTCACTCACGCTACGCTATCGCACGAACTCGGGCTACGTGCATGAGAGCTTCTTCACGTTACGTAGGTTACTCTGTATTCTTATGCTCGTACCAATAATGATTAAGTACGCGTTGAAAACGTATAATCTTGCGGTGATTGGAGACTGACGGAATCAGGATCATGGAAAAAAAGACCGATCGGAAATTATTGCAAGTTGCGCTTGACGTGCTCGAATTGGACAGAGCGGTGGAGATAGGACGCGAGTGCGTAGCAGGCGGCGCAGACTGGTTAGAGGCTGGCACGCCGCTGATAAAGAGTGAAGGCATGCATGCGATACGGACATTGCGCGAGGCGTTCCCTGACGTGGGCATCGTTGCTGATATGAAGATAATGGACACCGGTGCGATAGAAGTAGAGATGGCGGCGAAATCGGGTGCGTCAGTAGTTTCTATTCTCGCTGCCGCGGATAATTCCACGATCGAGGATGCCTTACGCTCTGCGCGGAAATACGGTGTGGAGCTTATGGTGGACATAATGAATGCGGAGGACCCGGTGGGGCGCGCGAAGGAACTGGAAGAGCTGGGTGTGGATTACGTCTGCGTGCACGTGGGAATAGACCAGCAGATGAAGGGCATGGATACGGTAAGCCTTTTAGAAAAGGTATCGGCCGCGGTACAGACGCCATTAGCGGTCGCCGGCGGCATAGACGCGGAAGTCGCCGCAGAAGCGGTTACTTTAGGTGCAGACATTGTTATTGTGGGTGGAAACATAATAAGGACCGCGAAGGTAGAGGAGTCAACGCGGAAAATACGGGAAAGCATGGATTTCGGTATGGCCGGAAAAGAAAAGAGCGCACGTACGAAGAAAACGCTGGATGATGAGATCTTCGAGCTGTTTATGCAGGTCTCCACGCCGAATATCTCGGATGCAATGCACCGAAAAGGAGTAATGCACGGAATAAGACCGCTCTTCGAGAATGTCAAGCTGGTGGGCAAGGCCGTCACCGTGCAGTCGTTCGAGGGCGACTGGGCAAAGCCGGTCGAAGCAACGGACGTGGCAAAGGCTGGTGAGGTAATCGTGGTTTACGCAGGTTCGAAAGACATCGCGCCCTGGGGCGAACTCGCCTCGTGGAGCTGTAAGCAGAAGGGCATTGCGGGCATCGTTATCGACGGCGCGGTGCGTGACGTGGACGAGATACGACGGATCAGGTTCCCGGTCTTCGCGAAGTACATCGTGCCGCATGCCGGCGAGCCGAAAGGGTTTGGCGAGATCAACACGGAGATCAAATGCGGCGGCCAGGAAGTAAGGCCTGGCGATTGGATCATCGGCGATGACAACGGCGTGGTGGTCGTGCCGAAGGAGCGCGCGTACGAGATCGCACGGCGTGCAAAGGAAGTGTGGAAGAACGAGGAACGCGTACGAGAAGAGATAAAGCGCGGGAAGACACTATCTCAGGTGATGGATCTGTATATGTGGGAGTGTTGTAAGAAATAATCTCAGAGAATCCTGGAGCTGTATTAAAGTAAAGTCCGTTTATTCTTCTACCGTGATTTTGGATTACGTTGAAAACAGAAAAAGAAAAAAAGGAGTGAAATGTGAGAGAGTGAGACGACTACTCCTCCTTCACATCATATTCCACATCAACGTAATCGCCTTCTTGCTTCTTCTCTCCAGTTCCGGCTTCTGCTTCTGTCTTACCCGCTGCAGCTTCAGCCTCAGCCGCCTGCTTCGCCGCCTCCTGGTAGATCACCGCAGAAACCTCGTGCAGCGCTTTCGTCAGTTCGTCCGTGTCCGATTTGATCTTTGCCATGTCCGTCCCTTTTAACGATTCTTTCAACGCATCCTTCGCGCGCTCTACCTTATCCTTCTGATCTTGCGCGATCTTATCGCCCAGCTCTTCGATGGTCTTCTCCGTGGTGTAAACGAGCGAATCCGCCTGATTCCGAAGCTCTATCTCCTCTTTACACTTCTTATCCTCCTCACTGTACTTCTCCGCCTCTTTCACCATCTGATCGATCTCATCCTTCGGCAGTTTCGTTGACGCAGTGATTCTGATCGAGGCTTCCTTGCCCGTTCCCAAATCCTTTGCCGTAACGTTTAAAATCCCGTTTGCATCGATGTCGAACGTCACTTCGATCTGCGGAATCCCACGCGGTGCTGGTGGAATGCCACCCAAATGGAACCGTCCCAACGAGGTGTTATCAACCGCCATCGGACGCTCGCCCTGCGTGACATGTATCTCCACGCTTGTTTGGCTGTCCGCTGCGGTGGAGAATATCTGCGACCTCTTCGTGGGTATCGTGGTGTTCCGTTCGATCAACGGCGTTGCCACACTGCCTAAGGTCTCCACACTGAGTGTAAGTGGAGTGACATCGAGTAAGACGATCTCTTTCTTCACCTGACCCCCGAGGATGCCTGCCTGTATCGCCGCGCCGAGCGCCACGGACTGCATCGGGTCAACGCCGCCTTCCGCCTTCTTGCCCAGGACACGCTCGAACCGCTCTCTCACGATCGGCATTCGCGTCGGGCCGCCGATGAGTATTATCTTGTCTATATCGCCGGGCGAGAGCTTTGCATCTGCCAGCGCGCTCCTTATTGGCGGCTCCAGCCTTCTCAAGGTCGGCTCAGCCAATTCCTCTAATTTCGCGCGCGTGAGCGTCTCTTCAAAGTGCTTTGGCTCGCCGTTCGAGACGGCAATAAACGGGAGGTTGATACTGGTCGATACGGACGAGGAGAGCTCTATCTTTGCGCGTTCCGCTTCATCCCGTAATCGCTGCATCGCAGTGAGGTCGTTCCTCAAATTGATCCCTTCCTTCGCCTTAAAGCCCTTAACAAGCCAGTTTATGACGGCTGCGTCCATATCCGTGCCGCCCAGCTGCGTATCGCCGTTGGTGGAGAGCACCTCGAATACACCATCGCCGATATCCATGATCGTCACATCAAACGTGCCGCCGCCAAAGTCGAGCACGGCGACCTTGTACTCGTCTGCCTTGTCAAGTCCGTACGCCATCGCCGCCGCCGTTGGCTCGTTTATTATCCGCTCCACTTTAAAGCCCGCGATCTCGCCGGCGTCCTTCGTCGCCTGCCGCTGATTGTCATCGAAATACGCCGGTACGGTAATAACAGCCGCGTCGACCTTCTCGCCTAAATATGCCTCGGCATCCGTTTTTATCTTCTGTAGCACCATTGCGGAGATCTCTTGCGGTGTGAACTCCTTGTTTATCGACTTCACGGGGATCTTCTCCGAGGTCCCCATCTTTCGCTTTGCTTCCCTTACCGTGCCTTCCGGGTTAACCACAGCCTGTCGCTTCGCTGCTACACCTACCAGCCGCTGACCGTCCTTGGTGAACGCGACCACCGAGGGGAACATCTTACCCCCGTATGCACTGCCCTCTGCACTTGGTATTATCTTTGCATCGCCGCTTTCGTCAACAAAAGCTGCTTCTGAGTTCGTCGTTCCGAGATCAATGCCAATTATCCTTCCCATTTTATCGGTTCCTCTAACTATTTCCATCCCTTATGCCAAATTCAAAGATGCATTCTTTGCATTGGTAAAAAATAAAAAAAGAGGGAGAGGAAAAAGAAAAAAGTACTTAGTATTCTCCCATTCCCGGATAGCCGCCACCTGGAGGCATACCACCGCCGCCGGCTGGCATACTCGCCCTACTCGAGGCAATTACATCGTCTATCCGCAGAATCATCGTTGCGGATTCCGTTCCCGAGCTGATAGCCTGCGTCTTTACCCGTAACGGCTCGATAACGCCTGCCTTGAGCATGTCGGTGGGTTCGCCCTTGAACACGTCTAAGCCAGCATTCTTCTCGCCTCGTTCGTGCGCAGACCGCAGTGCCACGAGCATGTCAATGGGGTCCAAGCCGGCATTCTCGGCAAGAGCCCGTGGAATGACCTCGATAGCATCAGCAAAAGCCTGTATCGCTAATTGCTCCCGGCCTCCGACGCTTGCAGCATAATCACGCAGCTTGAGCGCCAGTTCGATCTCCGCAGCGCCGCCTCCTGCTACATACTTGCCATCTTCTAACGCAACAGCGACTACTCGCAGTGCGTCATGCATACCGCGCTCTAATTCGTCCACAACATGATCTGTTCCGCCTCGTAGCAGAATGGACACGGCTTTTGGATTCTGACAATCCTCGACGAAGATCATCTCTTCACCGCCGATCTTACGTTCCTCAACCAGGCCGGCCTTTCCAAGATCCTCTGGTCTAATCTCCTCCATGCTCGTCAAGACCTTCCCGCCGGTTGCACTCGCTAACTGCTTCATGTCGCTCTCTTTCACTCGTCTCACGGCAAATACGCCTTTTTTCGAGAGATAGTGCTGTGCCAAGTCGTCGATCCCCTTCTGGCAGAAGAGCACGTTTGCACCGCTCGATGTCACCTTCTCTACCATTTCCTTCAGCATCTTCTCCTCTTCCTCGAGGAAGGCTTTCAGCTGTTCCGGTGCGGTAATCTCTATCTTCGCATCTACCTCGGTCTTCTCGATCTCTAAAGCAGAGTTTATGAGTGCTATCTTCGCATTCTTCACGGTCTTCGGCATGCCGGGGTGCACACGCTCCTTGTCTAGCACCATTCCCATGATCAACTTGGTATCTTCCGTGCTGCCGCCCATCTTCTTCTCTAACTTGATGTGGTCAATATCTATATTCTTCACGCCCTCCTCCGCGATCATTTTCACGGCGTCTACTGCGAGATCCGTCAACATCTCTCGTGCAGTCCCTGCGCCTTTGCCGGTCATTGAGGTTATAGCGATCTTCTTCAGGGTTTGGGAATCTGTTGGCTTAACAGTTTTAGCGATCCCATCCAGAATTTCATACGCTTTCTCGGCCGCTAATTGGTATCCTGCTGCGATCAACGTTGGGTGCACTTCCTGTTCCAGAAGGTCCTCCGCACGCTTGAGTAACTCGCCCGCGAGGATGACTGCGGTCGTCGTTCCGTCGCCAACCTCTTCATCCTGCGTCTTCGCGATCTCAACCATCATCTTCGCCGCGGGATGCTCGATGTCCATCTCCTTCAATATCGTTGCACCGTCGTTCGTTATGACCACGTCGCCCATTGAGTCCACTAACATCTTGTCCATCCCTTTCGGGCCAAGAGTAGATTTAACCGCATTAGCGATGGTCTTCGCAGCCATTATGTTCCTGCTCTGCGCGTCCCTGCCTCGTGTTCGCTCACTGCCTTCTCTTAAAACCAATATCGGTGTTCCACCTAATTGTGCCATGTCATATCACCTTTATTGAGTATATTTATAGTTCTATATAAATCTTATCTATCGTGAAAGTACAAATTCTGCTGTGCTCAATGTACTAAGTGATGAAAGGCAGGTTTGACGACAAGGTTTTTGTGAAGGCTGTGAAAGCGCTCAATACGCATTTGCCCGCCGAGCGGAAGACGCTTTCCGCACTGCTCAAGGAGGAAAAACCTGCGGTGAAAGGACGCGATGGATCGGTTAACCGAATAAAGCGTGAGGAAGTGGAAGAGCTCGCGCGGCTCGTCCCGGAAGAGGCGCATAGGCAATTGCGACTACCGATTTACATCGAGTTGACGCCCGATTACGGCAGAGGGATGGCAAAGGTGCACGGGAAGCTTGATTGCGAGGTCGTGCGGCTGGTATTGGAGAAAGAGCAAGAGCAAGAGAGCGAAAAGGCAGACGAGATCTTTATTCATCGCGAGGATGTACGGCGATTACGACGCAGGTTGCCGACCGCGACGGAATACGCGTTCTTTTACAGTACGTCGCTTTAGCGTAGCGAGCCAACGCGATTCACATGCCTCCAACTGACTAAATAACTAACTATATATGCGAGAAGCGCGAACCTAAAAGACAGCACAATAAAAATGGGAGAAGAACTAGAACTGCGAGAATACCTTCATTCTCTTCGATTTTACATCCTCTTCGTTTGTATCCTTTTCGCTGGCGCCATTGCCATGGGGTATATGGGGTTCCTGAGTGAGATATTCAGCGAGTCGTTGGCGTGGCTTGAGCAGCTCAGTGAGGGTGTAGTGGATTTCACCGAGTTGTATCCCTCATGGATCCTTTTTATTGCCTTTTTCTTCGTGATATTCCTGAATAACGCCTTTACCTGCTTTCTTAATGTGATAACCGGGCCGCTTTTGGGCATTTTCCCTCTGTTCTCCGCGGTTATCAATGGCGGGTTGCTCGGCTGGTTGGCACGTGAAGAGGGTTTGCTTGTCTTTCTCGCCGTAGTGCCACATGGCATGTTTGAACTCCCCGCGTATTTCCTCAGCGTGGCGATCGGCTTGAAATTGGCACACGAGGTTTTGAAGCCGAGAAGGGAGCGGCAGTTACGAATAACGCTGGTTGAGGGCTTGAAGGTATACCTCCGCTTGATTTTACCGCTGCTTTTCATTGCGGCGCTCATTGAATCGGGATTGATCGTTCTCAGTATTTTATTAGTCCCGTAAGTAAGGATGGAGAGCATGAGAATCAGAGACGGCGTGTATTGGTTCAGGGAGCGTGGAATGTTTGATGCGAACACGTACGTGTTGCAGGACGAACTCACGGTGCTCATAGACCCCGGATTGGAAACGTACCTTGAGCCGCGACTGAACGCGATGCGGGAGGAGGGAATTGCGCCGAACGATATCGATGTAATCGCGATTACGCATCTCCATCCTGACCACTGTGGCGCAGTAGCGGCGCTTCAAGAGATTTCCGGTGCTAAGGTTGCGCTTCATCCGTTACAGGAGGAGTATCTTGAGGTTATGGACGAGGGCTCGCGAGACACCCTCGGCGTGGGCATAACGAGGAAGTTCAGTGCGGATATCGTGTTTGCGGATCGGTTGAGCCTTGGAAGTGCGGAATTGAAGATACTGCATACGCCCGGGCATTCGCCCGCCAGCATTTGCTTTTATTCCGAGGATCTGAAGCTCTTGATCTGTGGCGATCTGGTATTCGAGCAGGGTGTAGGGCGAACCGATTTGCCGTTTGGCAATCTGGCAGAGTTGAAACGCTCTATCGAGACGGTATCGGCACTCGATACTGAAGTGCTCCTGCCGGGTCATGGCGAGATACTCGAAGGACCGGAGAGCATCAGGAGGAACTTTGAGTTTGTGAAGATGTTCTTCACATCGTTTGTTTAGGTGATAATTTCAAACTGCGTACGGGTCAAAAACGTGCTGGTCCCCTTTTAAGAACCGTCTAATCAACAAACTTTTCGGAAATGTTTGGCCAAAAAAGCTTCGCGGCTTCGCAATTGGTGGGACACGGCGGGGAGATGGTAGAGAGATATATATCCGGATAGAAGGGTTACGAGAAGACAGATACTGTACTGGAGATTGTGATAGACAAGAAAAAGGAAAACTTAGAGCGCACAAAACCAGGTACACAACGCTTTATAACAAACGTCTTGGAGGAAAGCATCAAAAATAAGAACTCGCAACGTTTATATGTATATACCCTAAACGTATCTTTAGTCTAAGATATACGCCCTCGTGCTTAGGTGCATGCCCCGTACTTAAGTACGGGGTATGTGACTTTCAGTGAAAAATAAAACGGGACGGTAGGATATAATATGACAGGACAGAAAAAAATTCGTATTCTTGTAGATGATATAGACGAAATTGAAATGAAAAGTGCTTTCCCAGGGCTAGTTGGGGCATACCGAAGAGTAGTTGATGTTGAATTGGACAAGTTGAAAAATAGTGTAAATTCTACACTTGATGGGATTTTCTCACTACTTTCTAATGTAACCTTAGAAACTAAAGATTTTGAAGTTGATACTATTCGCTTTGCTCTTCACATTAATGCTTCTGGTGAAATTTCTCTAATATCGTTGGCAAAAGGTTCCTTAGGAGTGCAGGAGGGAATATAATTTAGCATTGTTTGGCGTCATTAGAAATTTAATAGCACTAAAAACCAGGGAGGGCTGAAATAATGACGAAGTTAGAAGCGCAGCGATTTATAGAAAATCTACAAAGGCATGTATATTCGCATTCCGATATGGAGCACAAACTAAGTGAGAAGGACGATAGGAAAATAAAGAATAAGGTAATGGAAGAAATTCTACAGAAAATGGCGCCATTCACGTCACCAGAAAAACTAAACGAGCATAGAGAAATCATAAAGAAAGAGATCAAAGATCTTAGTGAAATGGAATTGCCTACTCGCTTCGAAGATCCTATTTGGTACTCGATTATTCTAGACCTGAAAACACGAATAGACGAGGTAGCGAAAGACCTATCAATTCCCATACCAACCGAACTCGTAGTGGGGACGCTCCCCACTGGTCGTGTGAATGCCTTGACAGTTAAGGTCCCTCGAAGCGATGATGTTGTAGTGTTATTTGAATCTGAGTTGTTTACATTCGCAAATCTTCTGAGCAAGGTCGCTGCAAAAGCGATGCCTTTTACTGGGATAAAAAAAGATAAGTTTTTTTCATTTTCTACCGATTTAGATAGACCTATTGATGGCGATGTTTTACGCCGTTTTCAAGAGGTAATCAGCGCATATCTCTTACTTGGACGGCCAAGTGCTGCACCCTCTTATATCATAGAGGGGCCCTACATGGGTTTAGCTGGATGTCTGCGGGACTCTATGGAACTATTTATTCTAGGACATGAATATGGGCATATTATAGGTGGACATTTATCCGCAGGCCAAAAAACCTCGGCTCATCTTCTTGGAGGAGATGAAGTCAACGAGATCGTCTACGCTTGGCAACAAGAGTTAGAAGCCGATGCTTTGGGAACGCAACTGATGCTTAATGCGATGGTAAAACAGGGGTGGGACCTCTCACTAAGTTTCTGGGGAGCAGACTTTTTCTTTAGTTGCATTGAGATCGTAGAGCGAGGCATCTCCTTAATCCGTACTGGTGAGGAAAATAATCTGCCTCTAAGTTCCCACCCCCCTCCAAATGTACGACGTGACGCACTTCGCAAGGCCCTTAGGAACTCGTTTTCGGAAGACTTGGTAGAGGGGCCAATACAATTGGGGATGACACTTGAACAAATCATAGAAGGCCTCTGGGAAAAAACACGCCCGACTTTGCGCCAGTATTACGAGAACAACCAGAAACTCGCACCAATCTGGTAATGTAATCCCCATGTTACTGGCAATATTTATGATTAGTGGTAGCATATCTTTTGAGAAAGAGAGGATGAAACAACACGGATGCACCCGAATTTATTCGGGTGTGGCGTGGTTGGTGCTTTTTGTGGGATGACGAGGTTGAGGCTATTATCTACACCACATCCTCCAGATCTTCCAGGAACTGTTTTAGCGTTTCTTCATCGGTGTGCGGCATGATTACCAATCGCAGCGCTTTTGGCTTTCGGGTTACAGAAACGCGCCATCGTCGCGCTTCGAGCGCGTTCGCTACCCGATCCACCTCGGCCTCGGGTAAACGCAGCGTTACCACGTTCATCACGGGCTCGATGACCGGATAAATGCCTATACGTTTTGCACCAGTCACTAACAGCCTCGTGAGCCGCATGCATTCGTCTACTATCTCTTTCAGACCTTCTTTACCGAGATATTTGAGCACGGCATACGTAGCCGCGGTAGACGCGCCGCTTCGCGTACCGGTCAACGAGCACTGGCCTTTGGTCGTCAAATACGGCGTCGCCACTGCCAACTCGTCTAAAAACGAGCCGTCCCTGAACAAGAGACAGCCCGCGCCAAGCGTACTCAACCCCATCTTATGCGGGTCTATCGTGATCGCACTCACGCCGTCAAGTGAGAAATCGAACTCGTACTGCTCATCAAGAAACGGAATCACAAACCCGCCAAACGCAGCATCCACTAAAAAGAAGAGGTCTCGTTCCAATGCGAGATCCGAGAGTTCCCGTATCGGGTCTATCTGTCCGAATTCGGTTGTTCCTGCGATCCCTACTATCGCGATCGTCTTGTCATCTATCAAGCGCTCTACCGAGTTCACGTCCACTCTTAATTGTGCATCCAACGAGGCTTGACGTACTTCGAGGTTCAAGAGGTCCGCGATCTTCTCGAACGAGAAATGAGCGGTCGCCGGCACGATGATGTTCATAGCGCGCAGGCCTTCCTTCCGCTTCCTGTTCCGTATCGCTCGTATCGCCTGGATATTCGATTCCGTTCCGCCGGTGGACATATAGCCAGAAGCGTTCTCGTTGCCCAGCAGCCCGCCGATCATCTGTATCACCGTCTCCTCCAGCTCCTTTGTACCCGGGAACAGCCCGGAATCGCCCAGATTCGATTCCATGAACAACCGGTGCGCATACACCGCTATCTCGTGCGGATACGTGCACATCGAACTCAGAATCCGCTCGTACGACAGATCCTTCAGCTTCTTCTCCTGTAGTAGCGACTCTACCGCTTCCCTGCTCATACCTCGCTCTTCCATCTTCATTCAGCACCTCTTTTTCATTCATCTCCAACGTGAAGTCCTCTCTCGTCTCCGAAACGATGCGGGAGAGATATGCAGTCAAAGAGTTATACGTTCTCTCTTTACTTAATTGTTGTTTTACATGAACCACGACGGCCTTTACCGTAAAAAACCTTCACTGAGCGGAATATTTAAATTCCGAGAGATACTATCCACCGTTAAGGGGTGAGAGATAATGATGGATGAGTTTATAAAAAACGTTGGAAATATTGTAGAAGCGCTGGGCATCGAGAAAGAACCGGTGGGTGTAACGTACACCGACGAAGACCCTGGAGTTGAGATCGAACCGGAAAGTTACACGGTGTGCGGAGCGATACTCAATGCCGCAGAGGGCAACGTCATCGTGCTTTCCGAGGGGAGTTGCGCCTGTCATGGCGGAAAGAGCCACATCGGGCTTACGCAGCGAAGATCGATCCCGTGGAAGATGCTTGTTGAAGGCGAAAAGCTCTGGATTGACGTTAAAACCGCGATACGGTCAAACGCAGCGGTTGAGCAGCTTGCGAAGCCGCCCGTGGGGCTTTCGAAGAAGGTTTATCTTTATCCGGTACGAAAGGGGCTATTTCTGCCGGATCTCGTTCTTCTGCTTGTAAACTCGGAGCAGGCATCACGGCTCATCACCTTAAATCAGTTCTGGGACGGCAAGACGCCCTCGATGGAGATGCGCGGGGCGCTCTGCTGGAGCATGATCACCTACCCGCTGGTGTCCGGGAACTTCAACCTCTCGGTTGGCGATATCAGTGGGCGGAGGCTCGAGCGATGGGATCCCGCGATTATGGTTGCATCGATCCCCGGGGAACGGATTCGGGGCATTGCAGAAGCCGTCGATTTCAGTACCGCCGGGAGAGCTGAGCCGTCGGAGAAATTCAAACGAATGACCGAGCAGATGCGGTCACGAAAGTGAACTCGGGATGAAAACGACCATGGATCCATGAAGCGTTTTGCTGAGAAACTTCGGATACCCCGTTTATGAAAGAGAGCGGTTCTTCAAAGAAGCGATTCCTCATATTATTGTATCTGTCGGTCTTTCTCGGGCCGTTCGGTGGGAATACGGTACTTGCTTTGATCCCGTCACTTGAGCGGTCATTCAATGCGGATATTACGTTCATAGCGGCCTCTATCACTCTTTTCATGATCCCGTTTGCCTTCTTCCAACTTTTCTCAGGTGCGCTTTCGGACATTTACGGGAGAAAGAGGGTCATACTCTTTGGTATGTTCACCTATGCCCTTGCATCGCTCTTCTGCGCGACCGCAACCAACGCCGGATTTTTCCTGGGCGCACGGGTGTTACAAGGACTCGGGAACGCGTTTATCTCGCCCACCGTTATGGCGATCATCGGCGACGTCTTTTCGTACAAAGAGCGGGGGCGGGTAATGGGTGGATTCGGTGCATCGACAACCGCCGGAATCGCATTAGGCCCGTTGGTCGGTGGATTCTTCGCATTGATCGATTGGAGACTCGTATTCGTGCTGCTATTCCTCTTTTCGGGACTGCTGGGCGCTATTTACCTCTTCTCGTTCGAGGGCACGAAGGGCAACGGTGAATTGAAGGACGTTTTTTGGAAAATAGGGGGTGTGCTCAGGAACAGGGATATGCTGTTGATCGGCATGATCGGCCTTCTCGTATTCTTTGGAACCATCGCGACGATGACGTTCCTATCCGATTCGCTGAAGTTATCGGTGAGCGAGGATAAGATAGGCGTTTTGCTCTCCACGTTCGGATTCATGGGCATTGCGACGGCACCGATTGCTGGTTATCTTACGGATTTCACCGGGCGGAAGAAGACGTTACTCATCGGCGCGCTCGTCATGCTCACGGCATTTGCGATCTTTACGCGTGTAGATACGTATAGCGCCTTCTTCATTCCGCTCGCGGTTATGGGTATGGGAAGTACAACGATCTTTACTTCGCTCAACACGCTGGTTGTGGAATGTGTACCGGAATCACGAGGCGCGGCTTCTTCTATTTACAACAGCCTGCGGTTTTTGGGCTACGGCGTTTCGCCTGTGGCGACCTTACCCGTTTATATGGCGTACGGACTCGACGGAATCTTCCTTTTAGGTATCGGGCTAGTCCTGGCGATCGTTCTAATTTCAACGCGGATTCGGCGATGATTATTTGAACAATTTAGAAAGCAGCGTCTTCTTCGTCTCGCAGCGGTCGAGGAATGCACAGTTATCGCACGGCGCATTCGCTCCTTTTTCGGGGAATGCCCCACCCTTAATCTTCTTCACGTGCTTCAATGCCTGAAATGCGAGCGCGCGATCCCTCTTCTTTATGTGCAATTCTCGAACGTCCGCGGTGCGTATATATTCCACAAAACCCCGCTGTACCGTTGTTCCGAACTCCTCCTCGATCAGCATGGCATACGCAGCCAGTTGCATCCTATCGCTCCGCCATACGCCGTACTCGGGGCATCTGCCCGTCTTTATCACGCACGGTACAAACTCCACCTCACCGACCCGAATCAGCTTATCCACGCTGCCGACCAGGCCTAACTTCTCCGATACCGTCGTGTGTTCACGTTCATAGCCGTAGGATTGCTCCAACTCTGCCAGCCCGGTTTCGGCTCTGAGTTTACCGAGCCACTCGCTGTTTGCTATACCCGTCAGGAAATCGGATTTTACCGCTTCAAACAGCTCATTCTCCACATCTTTCAGCTCATCTTTATAAATCCACGCCACACCGTCCACGATATCCGCTATCTCTTGTTTTACAGCTTCCTCCTCTGTTTTCCCATCAGCTTCGCTCTCTTCGTCCTCTCCACGGTAAACTTCGTGCAAATTGAACCCCAATTCCTTCCACAGGATATGCTCGATTACGCTGCGCTCTTTTCCCTCCGCGCGTTTCGGCTCTTCATAGCCGCGGGCACTGAAATAAACCAGCCGGGGGCATAGGAGATAAGAGGTTAACTCAGAGACTTTAGTGAGTGCTTGATGATTCTGCGTGGGCAGCATTATATTACACCGGATAGTTTGGATATATAGTGAGTATACAGTATAAATAACTGGCATGATAAGGGGGATAGAATTTTGAGTGTGAGATGTAGATAGCTCACTATTAGAGGCCGGTTACGAAAATAGATATGATATTATGTATGCTATATTTGTGAAGAGCGCCTAAGTAGCCTACGTTAAAGGTTCGAGGCGATTGCCCGATGAACGTACATGCGATCCTGGACATCATTACCGTAAGCCTTGCCGGAGCAGCATTGCGGAACCATAAATTCTTCAGTAAAAGTATAGAGAGCCCTTCGCTTGCGGAGCATCTTGATACCACCACCGTGCAATTGCCTGAGATCGCGGGTCAGGGTAAGTACGAAGTGGGTGCCGATACACTCGTGGGGAAATTGGATCCCGCGTTTTATATCACCCAATGGAAAGGCGACGATTATGCAACGATACTCTATCATCATGGCAGTGCTGAACGCCCCTTCGACTTCAGACCGGGGAGCCCCACGACCTTCAAGAACATCTTCCTCAGAGCGAAGCAACCCATTCAGGCTAATTTGATTGCACTCTGTGCACCATTTCATCGAACGTCGATAAAGTATTACGTAACGAAACTCGGCGATCTCGCGAACTTCGTAGCAATGCTCTCCGTCTCTGTAAAAGTGATCGACGAGCTGGTGTTGCATTTCAAGCAACGGCAGTGTCCCCGTGTGATGGTATCAGGCATAAGTTTGGGCGGCTGGATCACGAACATCCATCGAGCGTATTACAATACAGCGGATGTCTATGTGCCGCTGCTTGCCGGTGCCGCGTTAGGGGACATCTTTACGATGTCCATATACCGCAAGATGACCGGACGGCTCGCGCAAGAGAATCCCGATGTACTCAGACGCGTGCTCAATTTCGAGAACGAGTTTGAACAGGTAAAGGATGATAATGTGTATCCGTTATTAGCGTGTCATGATCAGATTGTTCGATACGACCGGCAACGGGCATGCTACGGTGAACACTTGGTCAAGACTCTGGAAAAAGGGCATATCACCACTGCACTTGTACCCGGCGATCTCCGTGCGCATATTCTTGCCCGCGGGGATGGTGCTCCGCAAGAATAACTTGAATACGAAAACGCAGTTCAGGAGCTTTCTATCGCCTGTCCTTTACCCATAACGTGCAGCTTCTCGGCGTTGAGATCCAGCAGAAGGAACGTGCCACCGGGTGTATAAACCATCGGCTTCTTGGATTCGATCGTTATTGTGCCGTTGTTTATTCCGGTAACGTTCACGGGGATCGTCTGCATACCCACCGTGAGATGGAACGCGCCTTCCCGAATGCCCGCAGCATAGAAGCGGTTCGGCGCAAAAGAAAGTGTTACTGTCGTGTCTGTCCTGGCACTACTTCCGGGAGCGCAAATGACCGAGCCTCGATCCATCTCTTCCGCAGTGGCGCCCTTTATGGCGAGACCGACCCGTGAACCTGCCTCGGCCTCGTTAAAGTCCTTATCCTGCATCTGTATCGAACGTACAACCACTTCCTTATTGTCCGGCAGCAACAGGAGCTTGTCATGCCGCTTTACGATACCGCCCCTCACAGACCCCAGAACGATTTCGCCCACGCCCTTAACGTGAAATGAATGATCCACCACGACCGAGGCCGGAGAACTCGTATCCCTTGCGGATTCAAAGCCCTCGAGGATCTCGTGTATCTTCTGGATATCACGTTCCGTAACGATGAACGATTCGAGCGACGTACCCTCCGTTATCGCCGTTATCGTGCTCGGCTCGGTGTACGGCGGCACGATTATAACGCCGCGGGAAATGCCGAACGAGTCAAGCAGGAGTACGGTCTCACCCACGGCCGGCGTCATCTCGGTAATGGATAGTATAGCCGCATCTATGCAGGACATTATCTGGCTCTTCACGGATACCTTATCGCCCACCGGCTGCATGAAGGTGAAAATGCAGTCCTCCGTTTTCCTGTTGTACATCACCATGTCGCTTTCCGTGCCCCGCTTTCCCAGTTCCCGACCGATCTCCTCGTCGTGGAATATGCCGACCGTAAGATTTTTCATACCTCTGCTATAGAACCCGCCAGAATAAAATTATTTTAATCCTATCCTGATCTCTCTAAAAACCTCGCTTAGGACGACGTCCCTCCCAATAGAACTGGAACCATTCGATTGCGTATTTCTGTCTTCCGTGGTCTTTTGGGAACCATAGTGTCTTTCACACCAATCGGTCTACTCTTTCTCTCGGGATTTCATTGATGTTCTCTGCATGAGCAGTTTCCTTATTGTTGAGATTCTGACTGCCGTAGTGTTACCTCTTCTCATTGTCCACGACGTGACCTTTTTCTCTGATCTTCACGAGCAGCGCGCAGGTTTCACGTAACTACCTGTGCCTCCCCCGCTTTTGAAATCGCATATTTCGTCAACGGTGGCGCAATGAGTTCATTGATGATCGTAGAGGCCAACACAGCATTTAACATGAGAACGCCAAAAGAGGGGAATTCAATTGAGGCGAGAAGAATGAGGCCTATAGTCACCCCTGCTTTGGGTAGGAGCGCAAGGCCGAGGTAGTTTCTCACGTTATCCGGAGCGTGAGAGATCGTCGCACCTGCTCGTACGCCGAGGTATTTCCCTGAACACCGCGCGAGCACGATTAGGATCGCTAAGATGCCCGCGATTTTCAGAACGCTCACATCAAAGTGCAAGCCGGCCAATACGAAGAACAGCACAAAGATCACGTTCTCGAATTCCTCAACGACGGTGGTCAGTTCCTTTCGCTTTACTTTATTAACAAGGACGAAGCCGAGCACCATATTCGCCAAAATCGAGGAAAGCCCCAAGAAATCGGAAACGCCGGTACATAACAGGATCGTGCCAAGAATCACAACTATGAGGAATTCGCGCCGTTTCACGAGTCTGAGCACGTAGATTAACGTAATGGCAAAGATAACACCAACCACTATGGACCCCGCAATGTGCAGCGCGGGAATGCCGATCATGTGGTACGAGGAGAAACTGCCAGCATTCTTTACCAACGGTTGGGCGATGCCCGACGCGATCGCGAAAGCAATAACCGCAATTGAGTCATCAAATCCGACCACTGCCAAGAGCGTTGTGGTGAATGGCCCTCGTGCTCGGCTCTCGCTGATGATCGCCATTGTCGCTGCAGGCGCCGTTGCCGAGGATACAGCGCCGATAATGAACGCTATGGGAAAATAGGTCTGCCAGAAAGTTCCATTGGGAATAATGAACGGTCCAAGGAGAGCTAACACCACGGTAACGAAAAACCACGCACCTAAACTTTCAAACGGGATTATCCACACGATCGTTTTGGCTAACCGTTGTATATCTTCCCAGTGAAGACTGCTCCCGATCAAGTACGCGATAAGCCCGAGGGCAATGTCGGTAACGATATCCAGCTGTCCTACTGTTTCGATTGGTATAACGTTAAGAACCGAGGGGCTCATGAGCATGCCGAGAATGATGTAGCCGGTGATCATGGGGAATTTGAGCTTTTCCAATGCTAAGCCCGCGAGAAAACCGACAAAGATCATTATGCCAAGTGCCAATATGACGTTCATCGCTTCCACGATCTCCGTTTACTCATATCCTGCCGGGCGTTTTCAAGAACGCGTGGAATTCCTTTATCAAGTGATGGAGCGTTATCTCACCTTTGAGCTCGTCATGTTCTACAACGGGAATTCGCCGTATGCGATGGAATACCATCTTTTTCAATACGTCCTCTACCGTTTCATTGGGGTCGCATGCGACGGGGTTTCTGGACATGAGGTGCGCGGCATTTTCAAAACTTTCGTAGTGTAACGTCTTCTTCGTTGGTGAGCCGAAGAATGAGACTTTTTTCTCGGGCGAAAAGATATGGAGGATATCGTGCTCGGTGATGATGCCGACCACCCTTTTGCTTTCTTTGTTTTCAACGACCCAGACATGATCGCTTTCAGTAAGGACGTCCAAAACGCGGTCGATACTCGCATCTTGCTCGACAAGCGGCAGCTCCCAGAGCTTTCGATCCATGATCTCGTTCGCCGTGAGTGCGTAAAAATCGAGGATTGATTTTTTCCCTTCTGCCATCAACTTGTAAAACGGTTTCGACAGTTAAAAATGTTCCTGCGTTTTGTTTTTGAGTGGCAGATCGGTTACAAATACAACGTTCCCGGTACAATGGCCACGTGATTTGTGCAGTTTAGATAAACCTTAAGTTCTCTCGTGAGACAACCAGATTTTAAACTGTTCTACAGTGATAACATGATGATTGATGGATATCTAAAGAGCTTGCATGAAGATTGATTTGAAGGGGCTTGAGGAGAAGAAGGAGCGAAATCAGAGGGATAGTAGCGTTTATGGGGATGCAGGTGGATTGGCTCAAGCAGACGCCGGACGAGGTGTGGTCGAAGCAGCAGGCCGAATTTATAGATTCTGTGTTTAAAACGACAGGGCAGGGTAAAGATTAAGAAGACAGAAGCTTTTTCAGTTTTTCCCTGTACTCGCCAATTTTTTTGGTATTCAATCGCGAGATAACGTCGGTGAGTTCCGCGCTAAATTCTTCGGCCAGTGGGATCACATCCTGCGTTTCTTCTCTGGTTATCTGGAAATCGACATAATACTGCTTGTCGATCCGCTCTTTCTTGGCCGATAAAATCGCCGTGATGTCAATACCAAACAATTCCTTTAGCAAAATTATCGACGCGGAATGGTTCTCGCATTTTATCCCTGTTCTGAATAACAAAGCGAGTAAGAGGTGATACATGCTGTAGTAAGCCATGGAAACGGATTCTTCCAGATGGTCGCTTCGTAACAGGATTTTTGCAGAACCGAGGTAGCTCTCGGATTTATCTTGGTAAGCCTGCGTCACGGCCTCGCTAGGCTCCACGAGTTCCAGCCTTCTTTCCTGGTTCAGTCTACTCAAAAAACCGATTCTTTTCATAATACGCTTCCACGCCTTTGATTATCACGTGGTTCTTCTCGATCTCCTTTATGAGCAGATTTGCGGGGTCGTATGTTCCAATCTTGACGCTGAGTCAGGAATCGAGCAGTTCTAAGTCCTGTTTTATTCCTCTGTCCGTGGTTTCCACGTAGAGGTCAATATCGCTGCCCGTTTTTGCCAAACCCTTAGCGTACGAGCCGAAGAGCAGAGCCATTCGGATGGCGCGCTTAGCCTGAACGGCCTGAATAGCCTTTCTGAGCTGCGGGTAGTCCTTAACCGCTCGGAGCAGCTTGTAGTGCTCCGCGGCGTACACGTAATGCCGTGCTTCAATGGTCTTTTTGAGGAAGAACACCTTGTTCTTGCCATTCTGCCGGTAATCAACGACGTTATCCTCAAGGAGTTCCTGCATCTTCCGCGAGACCGTCGTGTGGCTGAATTCGAGCTCCTTAGCAAACCCTCGGACATGATTCGGGCTCTTTACCAGTGCGTTCACGAGCTCCAGTTTGTAATCTTTCTGTTCCACGTGTACCATATATGGTACGATAGTAGTTAAAGCCCTTACGTGCGAAGGCATATCTTCCGGATCGAATACTGAACGAGCACAGGTTCGAGTATGGGTGAGTGGTGTAAATGAGACTATTGAACTTGGCGCTAAATCTCATTGTTGCGAAAAAACGCAGACGATGGGGAAAGTTATTTATACTTCTATATCCATATTAGATGGATTCAATGAATAAAGAGGATGTGAAATGAAGTCATTTTCACAAAGAGAAGGATTGAAACCTATTAAAACCGTTATACAAGTAGATTCGATGGATGAAGATTTAAGAAACGCCTTATGGAATGTTTTGTCTGTTTTCTATTGGGATCGAGTAAAAATTGGTTGGATATCTGATCCTAAGGTTACACTTGTTTTCTTTAGGCGTTTGTGGATGAGTTATTTTAAACGGCCGTTTGATACTCTAGAGGATCATTTTAAGACAACCTACAATACAATTCGGGAATATTATTTTTGTTGCCAGTGGTTTGAGGTATATGATTTTATAGAATTTGTTGCCGAGAGTTCCCCATATGATGCAAAAAGAATAAACGAAAATTTTATGGAATTTTGCAATAAAATTCTTGAGCGAGAATTGTCCGCATATAGATTTGTGGGTGGCAAAATTACACAAATGACATCAGAAGATGAGATTTCAGAAGTAGAAGAAGCTTTGCAGGTACCGATATCTCCGGTTAATGAGCATTTGCATAGGGCATTAGAATTGCTCGCGATAGAAAAAATCCAGATTATCGGAACTCAATTAAAGAGGCTATTAGTGCTGTAGAGTCTCTTTGTATTAGTATAACTGACAATGAAACTACCACCTTAGGAAGAGCGTTAAATAAAATTGAAGCTGATGGTAACTTAAAATTGCATGGAGATCTAAAAGAGGCGTTTAAAAAATTATATGGCTATACAAGTGAGGCTGAGGGTATTCGGCACAGTCTAATGGATCGGCCTAACTTAAGTTTCGAAGATGCAAAATTTATGTTAGTTTCTTGTTCGGCATTTATTAACTATCTCTTATCAAAAGCGTCAAAGGCGGGTATAACATTCTGATTTGCACGGCGCGGCACACTAAATCACAAACCATAAATACCTCCAACGGATAAACCAAGAACTATGACCCGACCGAAATTCTTCTATGACGACATCGGTAGTTACCCCTTGCCCGACGGAGTCACGAAAGATTGGATCAAAGCCGCTTTTACTGACGTTGAATCCCACCGGAATAAACTTTACGAGCTTTTACGCGATGCATTACAGCAGAAACTGAACGCCGGCGTTGAGGTGCCGACGTATCCGCAGTTTCAGGATATGATCACGCAGTTTACCGAGCTGATCATGGACGGCGAACGGACCGAAGCGCCGTTATTGATAAGAGAAGAAGAGGCGAAGATACACGAGCTGGCTGCGTTTGAGGAACTGGCCAAGGACTATAAAGAAAAGAAGGGCAAAAAGCTAAAGCTCCGCATCTGCGTTACCGGTCCCATCGAGCTTTATTACAAGCTCTTTCCGCCTCCCGTTTACACCGATATTTTATCGAACATCGCAACTTCTATAGGACGGTTTATCAAACATGCAGTCGAGGAGGCAAAGAATTTTGACGTTGTGTGTGTATCGTTAGACGAGCCGAGCATGGGCTTGGACCCGCGTATTGAAGAAGAGGGCATAATCACTGCGCTTGAACTCGCCTCCGGGTATGCATACCAGCAGGGCATTGATACCCAGATACACCTGCACTCGCCTATCTTTTACGAGACGGTGTGCCAGGTAGAAGGGGTAACGGTAATCGGCATGGAATCAGCCGCGCAACCCGCTCTTTTAAAGCTCGTGGATAAGCGACAGCTCGAGCAGTACGATAAGTTCCTCCGTATCGGCATTGCACGCACTGATATCCTCAGCATGGCTGCGGCATACGACGAACTGCACCATACGAACGCATTCAGGGACAAGGGCGTTTTAGAAGTGATTATCGCAGATCAAAACAGCCCGGAGCTGGTAACGAAGCGGTTGAAGAAGGCCTCTGCCGTTTTTGGTGCTCGCATAAAATATGTCGGGCCGGATTGCGGTTTAGGTTCGTTTCCCACACAGAAACTGGCCTACATGGTCTTAAAGAATACGGCGACAGGTATAAAGGCGTTTTATAGCAGTACCAAATAAATGACCTTAGTAGTAGTAAAATTAGGCGGCAGCTTGCTGACGACAGGACGCGAACTCGTGCAGTTCCTCAGCGACTACGCCAAAAAGAATGAGCTGTCGCTTGTTATCGTTCCAGGCGGCGGCCTGTTTGCTGAAGCGGTCAAGAAACTCTCCGAAAGAGTGAATATCTCGGATGACACGGCGCATTGGATGGCGGTGCTCGCAATGCACCAGTACGGGCTTTTTCTGGCTGATGGTAAACCCGAGATACCCGTAGTAGAAAGTATAGCAGAAATACAACATGCAGACCATATCTGCATCGTACTGCCGTACAAAATCCTGAAAGCCGATGATTCGTTACCGCACACCTGGGCTGTAACCGCGGACACGATCGCGGCGTTTATTACGCATAAACTGGGTGAAAAGACGTTCATAAAAGTGACTGATGTCGATGGCATATCTGACGAGAACGGTTCGTTGATAACAGAGATCCAGCCGAACGAATTGATAGAGAAGGATCACAGGGGTTGTATCGACGTGGAACTCCCGTACTTTTTACTGCAGCATGACATACGCTGCGTGATCGTGAATGGCAACTATCCCGAGCGAATCATAGACGTAATCGAAGGCCGAGAGACAATCTGTACACGCGTGCCGTAACAGCCGTTCTTCTTTTTTTTAAAAAAAGCTCGATCCAAGAAACAAGTGCACTTTTCTCTGTTTTCTTAGTGCTATGCCATCAGAAACGCTTCACTATCCCAGTATCTGAAGGATTATCCGCCGTGATCGTCGCTTATTGTCCAGCTCGACAAATACGACCTGCTGCCACGTGCCCAGCATCATCGTCTGGTCATTGAACGGCACGGTCAACGAGGGCCCGAGAAACGCTGCGCGAATGTGCGAATGCCCGTTTCCGTCGTGCCATCTCAATTCATGCTCATACTCGATTCCCTTCGGGAACAACCGCTCCAGCGCAGTGGGCAAATCGCTCAACAGTCCCGGCTCGTATTCGATTGTCGTTATCGCACCGGTCGCACCGGGCACAAAGATCGTTACAATGCCCTCCTTTATCGCTGATTCTCGTAACGCGCCATTCACTTTCTCCGTGATATCTACAATTTCCACTTCGCCGCGAGTACTAAAATGCAGCTCTTTCGTTACCACACTCATTTTCCTTACCTCTCTCACCTCCCATTTTCCCGTTTATCTACGGTGGTACAACAAAACAAGAAAGGGAGGCTATTTATTACGTTCCGTTTCATTATACCTCTTGTGCACTTATAGAGCTATGGCTATGGAAATGACATATCAGCTTGTCCTTCTCGACATGGACGGGACGTTCCTCGATTCGCGAGGGAAAGGAAGAATACCAAACGAATGGGCCTACAACGCATTCAAGAAAACGTTGAGACAGTACAGCATAACGCTCACTATAGAGGAGATCAACACGTTGTTTCTCGCTCCGCTGCGTCGCGAGGGTGCCGACGGGGTGCGGCAATTCTGTGCACGATTCGGGTTGGATAGCGAGGAGTTCTGGGCGCGACGCGAGAAGGACGTTATCGAATCGAAGATAGCCGCTATGCGAAACGGAGTAATAAAACCTTGTGCGGGTTCTGATGCCATCATACAGTATCTCAGCAAGAGCTGCTATCTCGCGGTCGTGAGCGATTCGCAGCAAGCGTGTGTGGACTATGCGCTTGATTACTTCAACTTGAAACCCTTCTTTGCGGTCTGGTACGGGCGAAAGAGCGACTTGGAAAGTCTGGTCACGCGGAAGCCCAATCCGTTTTACATCAATCGAATACTGAGTGCATTGAACGTCCCGCGGAAAAAAGCAATACTGGCGGATGACAGCCCGGTCGGCGTATTAGCGGCCAAGAATGCCGGTATCGATTCCGTGCTCATCAGCCAGGACGAGAGGATAAAGGCAAAATGCGAATCCGAACCGACGTTTATCGTTGAGAGTATCAACGAGTTGCGGAAGGTGCTGTCGTAAAAAAGAAAAAGAGAAGCGGTAAGTGCGATAGATAGTTAGTTATTTGATAACTTTCTTTAACTTTCTTTATACGAAGGGGGAAAAGAAATGGGAACTGGATGGGAAATCAAAACACCTGTAATCGTACTGAACGTGAAGGCGTACGTGGAATCCGCAGGTACTAAGGGCTTCGAACTCGCGCAGATCTGCGAAGAGGTTGCCGCCGAGCAGGAGGTAAGCATCGTTATCTGCCCTCAGCAGGTTGACCTTGCGAAGATCGCGTCGTCGGTGAGCATACCGTGTTTCGCACAGCACGCTGAGGCGGTGGAGCCCGGCAGTCATACCGGCTTCGTAACGCTGGAATCCTTAAAGGAAGCGGGCGCAATGGGGACACTAGTGAATCATTCGGAGCACCGGCTGAAGATCGCTGATATCGACTTTATCATAAACAAAGCCGCGAGCTTAAATCTGCTAACGATTGTCTGCACGAATAATATCGCGGTGAGCACGGCAGTTGCGGAATTGAAGCCGTACGCAGTCGCCGTGGAACCACCTGAACTGATCGGAACCGGACAGTCTGTATCAAAGGTTGATCCCGCGATCGTAGAGGACACGGTAAGGGAAGTGAAACGTGTCGATGAGACCTGTGTGGTGCTCTGCGGTGCCGGTGTGACCAACGGTGAGGATGTACGAGCTGCGCTCGATTTGGGTGCCGATGGCGTGCTGCTGGCTTCCGGCGTCGTCAAGGCGAAAGATCCAAAAGCGGTATTGATCGATCTGGCGTCAGGATTGCAGTAAGCCGTAGAGCTGACGCAAAGCGCTCGTGTTGCGTTGCGTCCAAAGTTATCTAACGCAATCTGCTCTTACCAGTTTCAGCGGTGCCTCGCCCTTTATTTGCGTCACCAGCGTCATCAACTCGTCCAGCTTCGCAACGCGCCCTTCAACGCAGATAACGACCGAACCTTCCCCACCGTCGACGCCACCTGCCGCTATAGGAAACGCATCGTCGGCGCCCAGGACCTTCAACGCCTCCAATTCCGTGATCACCCTGCCGTGTACGGGCATCAATCCCACAGGCCAGCCAAGCGTTTTGTAGCATCGCTCTATTCCCACTCGCTTGGCAGCTTCGGTGATGGAATAGGGCACGGCTTTCTCAATGCCGACGGGAACGATGAAGTGCACGCCGCGCGCCATAACGGTACCGAGCGCCGAGCCGATCGTACCGCCCACGCGATTTGCCATGAGTATCCCCGCGGTTCCCGCAGCATCCAACGCATTCGCACCCTTTATGAACACGTCATCCGCCGATAAATTCTCTATCGCTTCTCCTAGGCTCTCATCGCTGAGTTCGCCCTTCTTCAGGATCACCTCAGTGATCCGATCTTCTTTGGGAACGACGCACAAGCCACTATCGGTTATGACACCTGCTGCGTATCGCTGCTTATTGATTCTGTCTTCCGATCCGGGCACGTCACGTAAAATCTCCTCGGCTACGTACGCGTTTGTCGTCCCCAGCGTTATTATAACGGTTCCCTGCTTCAAAGCGCGCTGCACTTCTTCCAGATTCGTTACGCCCTTCGCAATCAGCCGTTTCGATTCCGAAGGCGTAAGTGTGACTACAATCTTCCCCTTCTCTTCTACCATCGCGTTATCAGCACCTCTAATCTGTACTGTACTGTACGTATGCTCACGACTTAAATTGAGCGCTTAATATCGATGGACGTTTGGCACCATCGATTGGTTTTACACGTAAATGCTTATTATATCCGCGAGTATCGCGCTTGCCGCTTCGACTGGCCCTGCACCTTTTCCGATGACCGTTATATCGCCAGCCAGATCCGTCTTTATCGTTGCTACGTTCAGTGTGCCGCTGACGTTCAGCGGATCGTGTTTCGGCACCAACCGTGGCCTCACCTTCAAGCCGCCCTCTGTGTTCACCTCGCCGATCAATTTTATCACGTAGCCCGCCTCTTCCGCCAGTTGCAACGCATCCGAGGTTATGCTGGTGATCCCGGCCACCTCCACGTCCTTGTACGTTGCATTCATCCCGAAGACGGCATTGGCAAGTATAACGAGCTTTACTGCGGTATCTACCCCCTCAACGTCTTTTGACGGGTCTGCCTCTGCCAATCCAAGCTCCTGCGCCTCTTTCAGCACGTGCTCGTAGGGCAGTCCTTCCTCGGCCATTCGCGTGAGGATATAATTGCACGTGCCATTCAAAATGCCCTGTATCGAGAGCACGCCGTTACCTGCGAGATTCTCACGCACCAGAGATAGTATCGGCATAGCGCCGCCGACCGACGCCTCGAATTTCAGTTCCGTGCCCTGCTTCGCCGCGAGGTTCGTCAAGCGTGAATACTCCAGCGCGAGCGGGCCCTTATTCGACGTGACCACGTGCCTGCCGGACTCCAACGCGGTGATGATATGCGTCAATCCCGGCTCGCCAGTAATGACATTCGTCGGCGTTGTCTCGACCATAACATCGTGCTCGACATCTCGTATGAGATCGAGCGTTGTCATGTCGTCAGGCCTTTCCCACTTCTTCTCGCCCGTCTTGAGTTTCAAAAGTTCCGCTTCGTCCAGGCCGTCCTCATCAACAAAAATACCGCTCAAGTCTGCTATACCTGCGATCTTTAGATCCAAGCCGTATTTGCGCGCTATATCCTCCCGCTTCCTTCGTATTACTTCCGCTACGCCGGCTCCGACATATCCAAACCCGATGATCGAAATCTTTACCGTTTTTGTCTTTGGTTTCATTCTCATATCACCTTCGCATTCATACCTGCCACATCAAATCGGCGGGATAACTGTGATGTCCTTTTTGCTCGCCGTACGCTCCAGGATCTTCAACGCTTCGTCCAGTTCCTTTTTGCCTATTGCACTGAGCGTAACCGAAGCCGAGGATTCCTTATCCACGCCGGGCATGGAAAGAGAGAGCCCTACGATCTCTGCAAATCCCGTGCTGTCTATGCTATCAATCGTCTCCCCTAAATCGGAATGCACGATATGGCCGATGAGTAGCACGACCATAGACTCCCTGAGGCGCACCTCTCCTGTTCTCACCACGCTCACGCCTTGTTCCTCTAATTGCTCTACCAATCGTTCCAATCTCGTTTCCGCTATCTCAATTACCAGTTCGACCGGTATTCTCCCTGCGGGTGTCTTCTTATCCCTCTGATGCAAAACGCTGAGTATGTTCCCCCCGAGCCCCGACACGGGCTTCAACGCGAGCACTAACTGACCCGGGATGTCTTTCAGCTCGATGTCCATGGATATTTTCATGACGATGCCACCCCTGTTTATGGTAATGATAAGGAAGGGGGAATAATAAAAGGGTAACTATATGATCGAATCTACCCGTACTTACGGATCGGAGCAGAGAAAACTGCCATTTCTCAAACGCATGTATCGGACTTCAGAATCGATAGATAGAGCCTCACCGGTCACAATTCCACCTTCTCGAACAGCCTGTTCGGTTCTTTTAGCGCTTTTCCACTCTCTATCGGCACCAGTAACTCATCAAGCCGCACCGAATGCACGTCAGTCGCCATGCCAAGCTGCTGCCACACCTCTTCCATCTTCACGGGCATCACCGCTTCCAGTAAGATGCCGATCGCTTTTATGAGTTGCAGTACGTTCTTTATTATCGCTCCGCACCGTGCTCTACCTTGCTCACCCTGCTTTATCAAGTGCCACGGCTCCTCGCGCTGGAAATAGCTGTTGCCGAAGTCCGCAAGTTTCATCACGGCATCAACGAGCTTCTTGAATTCGTACTCCTCCACTGCGCTTATTACATCCTCCTTCGTCTTCTCGATCTCCGCAAGGACCTCATCCTCTATATCGCCCTCGGGAACCACGCCGAAATTCTTATGTGCAAACGCGAGTACGCGATAGACGAGGTTGCCAAAAATCGCCACTAATTCTTTGTTCACCCGCAGAGCGAAGGACTCCCAGGAGAAATCCAGCTCCTTCGTGTGGCTCGACTGCGCGACTAAATAGTACCGTAACGTATCAGGATGGAATCGCTCCAGGAACTCCTTTACCCAGACCACGTTCCCCCGTGTCTTCGAGAACGTCTTCCCGTCTATTTTCACCATGCCTGAGGCGACGACGGCAGAAGGCAGCGAATAGCCCGCGCCCTCGAGCATTGCCGGCCAGAATATGCAATGGTGATAAATAATGTCCGTGCCGATGAAGTGCACAATGGCTGCCGAATCATCCTTCCAGTAACGCTCCCATGCATTCGCATCTTCGCCCCGCGCTTCGAGCAACTCTTCCGTGAACGCGATATAGCCAATCGGCGCGTCGACCCAGACGTAAACCACGAGATCGTCCCGCCCCGGGAATTTCACGCCCCATTCCAGGCTCCTCGTTATACACCAGTCCAGAAGCTCCTTCTTCACCCATTCCCGCGCATAGTTCCGGGCGTTCAGCGTCCCGCCCAGTGTCTCTAAATACTCGAGTAGGAACTTGGTGAAGGTGGACAGCTTGAAGAAGAAATGCTCTTGATCCTTGAAATCCGCGTCGCAGCCGCAGATCTTGCAGTGCGGGTCCTGTATCTCCCCGGGCTCCAGATGCTTACCGCAGCCCTGGTCACACTCGTCCCCGCGTGCACTTTCGCCGCAGTGCGGGCACGTACCCTCCACGTACCGATCAGGTAAGAATCGCCCGCAGGTCGTGCAAAACGCCTGCTTCATACCCTGCTTGTACACGTAGCCGTTCTCTATCAGCTTCGTTACGATGTCATTCGTCCTGTTATGATTGGTCGGGGTATCGGTCTGCCCGTAATAGTCGAAATCCACGTGGATCTCTTTGAACACCTGCTCGAAGTGCGCGTGATACTTCGCAATGACCGCTTCGGGCGTAATGCCCTGCGCTTCTGCACTCAAGACAATCGGCGTTCCATGCGTATCCGAACCGCTCACAAACGAGACATCGTAGCCCATCTTCCGAAGCATTCGCACGTAAATATCCGCGGGCACGTACGTCCTGAGATGCCCGATATGACACTCACCATTAACGTAGGGCAATGCCGACGTTACCAAGACCTGCTTCTCCATAGGGATCTTCATTTTTCTGCTCTGTTGTTATGGTTGCCAGCCAGCCTCAATAGCTGCATGCAATATCAAGAAAGAGAATGAGAGTTATAATACTTTCGAGATTTTTTACGAACCTCGCGAATGAATAAGACCGTAAAAAGGTAGCATCGATCAAGCTGCTCGTGCTCCAGCGATGGCATGGATTATTCAATCCTGAGTTCGAGAAGCAGACTGGCTACGGATAGACATACATCATTCAGAAAGCCGAAAAAGGAGCGTCAAAAGCGGCAACACGGGCTGAATGTCTTACGAGATTCTTAAAAACGGGGTTTTATCAATACTCTCTAAAATAAATGTAAGAGCTGTAATAGTTATTACTTACTACTTGAATAGGGTAACCAGAAGATCATCAATGTACGAACCCGAGCGAGCAGTACTGGAAATAGTGAAGCGAAACAGCATAGACGTTATCTCGACGCTGCCCTGTGAGAAAGTAAGTGCATTGCTACAGTTTGTCGCGCGCGATCGCGCATTTTGCCATGTCGGCTTGAACAGGGAAGAAAACGGCGTTGGGATCTCTGCAGGCGCTTTTCTCGCAGGCGGGAAGCCGCTGATGCTTATCCAGAGTACCGGCTTAGGCACGTTGATTAATACCCTTATGTCGCTTACCGTCACGTATAGACTGCCGTTACCGATACTAGCGAGCTGGCGTGGTGTTTACGCGGAGAATATCGAGGCACAGGTCCCGTTTGGTAAGGCAGTGCCCAAACTTCTGGATGCGCTGGGACTGGACTATACGATAATCGAGTCCTCGTCACAGATAGAGTTAGTAGAAGAAGTCATTCAAGACGCTTTTGACAATAACAGGCCGCATATCGCCCTTATCTCGCCGAAAACGTGTGGGCGCAATGGGCGAGTGGGAGATACTACGGTTCCACACCAAGAAAAGACTCGTATGGTTGAGTATACCTGCGAACGTAAAAAGCCGGAACTGAGCAGATACGATGCGATACGCACAATAACCGAATATTTGAGCGATGAAGCCGTAATCGCGAACATAGGCGTGCCGAGCAAGGAACTTTATGCCGCTAAAGACCGTAATTTGAATTTCTACATGCTTGGCAGTTTGGGTCAAGCTTCCCCTATAGGCTTTGGCGTCTCTTTGAAATCCAAGCGGGAGACGATAGTGCTTGACGGCGATGGTAGTCTGCAGATGAGCAACATTTTACCGGTAATAGCAGAGAAGAAGCCAGAAAATCTTACCATTATTTGCCTCGATAACGGCACCTGGGGAAGTACTGGTGACCAACCGACACCCTCCGTGGATCTGGAACTGATGGCAATAAGTGCAGGCATCGAGAACACGGTGACGGTTACTACAGAAGTCGAGCTGCGATCGACATTAGAGCGACTATACGAGGAGGCCGGTCCTCGATTTTTACACGCCGTGGTAAAACCAGGCAACGCCGATGTGGACGATATACCCTTAAGAGCCGTGCAGATAAAGAGGAGATTTATGCAGGCCCTGCAGCTGCAGCATCATATGCAGCATCATACCTTATAGTATAAAATCGACCGTTTGTATCCGTTGCAATCCGGCTTTATTATACAAAAAGGTAATTTAATACCCAAAATAGTAATGCTTTAAATACCGTATCTTCAGATAACAAACAATGATAAAAATGGTAGGTACTACAGATAAAGATACGAGGGGGAATTAATGTGAGAGGAAGAAGCATAACAAGCGTAATTGCTATAGGGGCAATTGCAGTGGCGATGGTAATGATTGTAGGCTGTATAGATTCTGAAACACCCGTTGAGATGACGACAATCCATATCGGCTATCAGCCAAGCACGCATCAAATCGCAGCGATGGTAGCCTACGAAAAAGGCTGGTGGGAAGAGGACTTGAGTTCGTTTGGTATAGAAGAGGTAGTGATGAAGGAATTCCCTTCTGGACCGCCCGAGATGCATGCAATGCTTGCCGGAGACCTTGACGTTGCTTACGTAGGGGTTGCACCACCCATTGCAGCGATGTATGAAGGCCTTGATGCAAAGATAGTGGCAGGCGCCCAGACACAGGGATCTGCGTTAGTTATCCGCCCAGAACTCGCTGAGGAATATGAACGAGAGGGGCCTCTTGCTTTGAAGGGCAAGGCGATAGCGACCTTTCCGCCTGGCTCGATTCAACATACCGTACTCTCAAAATGGCTTTTAGATAATGGTATAGATCCTGAGACCGATGTGGACATAAAAGCTATGGGCCCTAGCGATGCTGCTACCGCTATCGGGGCTAAAACCGTCGACGCAGTCTTACTCCCCAGTCCAACACCAACGATAATCGTAGAGGAAGGCAATGGAGTGATTGTTGAATGGTCCGGTTCGATATGGCCAGACCATGCATGCTGTTGCGTGGTTGCGAGTGGCGAGATGATGAGAGACCATCCAGAGCTGCTCAAGCAGATAATAAAAACGCATATTCGTGCCACGGAATACGAAATCGCACATCCGGAAGAAGCGGCGGAGATCTATGCGAAATTGCAGAATGCAGATACATCAACGATCATGCATTCCATAAACGTAAGTGACATGCACTGGATCCACGACCCCCACGTTGAGGTCGAATCAGGGCTCGAATACGCACGGGTCATCTACGAACTTAATAGCGAGCGATATGAGGAGCGGGGGCTTGAGGTACTTGGAGAAGAAGACATCTTTGATACCAGCTTCTACGACGAGATAACGGGATAACGATGAAGATATCGGCAGCGATAAAAGAGAAAGGTCTATGGTTAGTTCCGCTAATCGTAACCATCTTACTCTGGGAGGTGGTAGCAGGGTACGTGATCAAGAACCCGTTGCTATTGCCTCGCATCTCTGCCGTTATCCATTCTATTTATACGCTCAGAGCGCTTTTAGTTCCTGATATTCTGGTCAGCCTGCTTCATTTCAGTATAGGGGTGGTATTAGCGTTCCTCGTGGCACTGCCCCTGGCGGTTGCAATGGGCTGGTTTGAGCCGGTATTCAAAGCGATAGACCCCATTATCGAGATTTTAAGGCCGATTCCGCCGCTTGCTTGGATTCCACTTGCCATTGTTTGGTTCCATCTGACGCATTACGCCGCCGGATTCATCATATTCATCGGGGCTTTTTTCCCCATACTCATCGGCAGCTATACGGGATTCCGGGATGTACCCCGGGTGTTGGTAGAGACCGGTAAAGTATTAGGCTGCATCGGGAATAGAAAGCTGATACGATACGTTGCTTTTCCTTATGCGCTCCCGGCAATCGCTACGGGCACGCGAGTCGGGATGGGCGTTGGCTGGATGTGCGTTGTCGCAGCCGAGATGTTCGGCGTGGGGAACAGTGGGCTGGGCTACCGGCTATTCCAGAAATTCTACTTCCTGCATCAGATGGACTACGTGGTAGCGTACATGCTTATTTTAGGGCTGCTAGCATTGATTATAGATCGCGTATTCAGGCATTTCGTGGAGGATGAGCTACTTAGATGGAAGAAGGGCATAGTGAAATAAGATGAACCACAAACTCAAACTACGCAACGTAACGAAGATGTTCAAGTCGGAAGAAGGTGAGATAAAGGCGTTAGACAGCATTAATTTAGAAGTTAAAGTGAGTGAGTTTTTATGCATTCTCGGGCCTTCGGGTTGTGGCAAGACCAGCTTGCTGCGGATGGTCGCGGGTTTAGACTATCCAAGTAGTGGCGAGATCCTTTTGGATGGCGAAACGGTAAGAGGGCCGTCTCCAGATCGAGGGATGGTATTCCAGGAATACTCGCTCTTCCCCTGGCGAACGGTGATCAAGAACGTCACATTCGGTCTGAAGATCCAGGGAGTTGACCAGGAGCATCAGTATGAAATTGCGGAACGGTACATAGAGCTTGTGGGCTTGAAAGGTTTTGAGCAGAGTTACCCGCACGAGCTTTCAGGCGGTATGAAGCAACGAGTGGCGATTGCACGAGCGCTCGCTACTGATCCCGCCATACTCTTGATGGACGAACCGTTTGGCTCCGTGGATGCGCAGACGAGGAATTTGCTCCAGAAAGAGCTGCTGGAGATCTGGAAGCGGACGGAGAAAACGGTTTTGTTCGTTACCCACAGCGTGGACGAAGCGATATACCTCGCGGATAGAATTGCCGTCATGTCCGCACGGCCGGGGCGTATTATCACGTGCATGGATATTGAAATACCGAGACCGAGAAAGAGAACGAGCATGGAAGCGAATGAGATTCGAGAACAGCTTCTTAAACTGCTCGGCTCGAATAATCAAAAAACTACGTGAAGCTCTATCGTACGTACGTACATAAGTAAGTAACAGCGGCCGGAGGAATTGGCAACGAAACATGGAAACCATATAAATAATGACAGAGTCTCACTGGTGCACCTGGACACCATTTAACCGCCCAAGCGCATCCCAAATCAAATATTTTCCAAAATCCGAAGTCTAATTCCCAGAGTATAGAACCCTATTGGAAGTGCTTTTTGCTGTGATCTTGAATTGTAGTATAGCCTCTAAAGTCTAAATTATCCGTTAGTGCTTTTGTCTGAAGTTTATTCAAAATCATGAATATTCTTTTGAACTTGATTTTTCAACACCGGCAGTCTACCAAGTCTTTCAATATCCGCCGAACTTGCCCCCTTCCGTATGCCCTTATAAAGCATCTCTAGATCGTCATAGCGAATGAATCCCCATGCATCTTTTATTGTACTCTCTTTTATGATCGGTTCTTCTAATTTCTTAGCTAATAACGCCTCTCGTGATTCTGGGATTACGATATACTTTTTTATATCAAGCTTTACACCAGGTGCCGCAGATCTGATGTTAGAACCCCTTATGATGGCATCTGTGATTCCTGTCGTATTCTCCACTTCAAACACATATTTTATCCTCCCGCTTTCGTGCCAGATGACATCAATCTGCTTAATTCTATCAAGTGTGAGATCATCTGATACGATGAATCTAAATGTTGGCAGTGGGTCGCATAGATCGGATAATCGTGTTCTGTTATAACTCTCGCCCTGTTCTCTCTGACCAATCCATATTTCATACCCTATCTTCTTTCCAATCTTCGCAAGATAGTAGATCATTCTTGAATGTTGTGAGATTCGCTCCTTCTCTGAATATCCCGGTTTTAACATCCACTTTCCATCTTTTGTTTTGGTTGCATACTCTTCCAAGACAGTTTTAACGCTTTGTGCATCGGGTGTCAGGGCATTTGGAAATTCCATAAAGATAACTTGAAGGATATCGTCAAGCGATACTTTCACTTTGTGGTCTAATACATTTATCACCGCACGTTCTACACGATCAGTGAGTGCGGGTTGTGAAAAATGCGAAAGATCCCACCCTTTAACCCACCATTTCTCTCCAATAACCTTGCCTTTTGTATCCTTTATTGGGATGAATTTGAGTTCCTTCCCAACATGGTCTTTCAGGATTGCTTCTATATTTCTCGCACCGATGGGTACGTTCTTTCCGCCATTCAGTTCAACCATGATGCCATTCAGGATGTGTTGATAAATAGTTGGCTCTCTACGTTCCCCAATTATCCTCATCGCTGCAGAGATAACTTCCCTCTCATAGGTCTGCAGATCCATTTCTTTTTCCGTTACAAGTTTCTCACTCTTTGGCTTTCTAAAGCGGATGTAATAATCACCCACTGCACTACCATACGGGTGTAAAAGCCCTTTTGCAGAAGGGCGTGCAGGAGGCTGATAAATGATCTTTTCGAGATCGAAACCCGCCATCACCACAGCCTTGATAATCGAATTCCATACCTTGATATCAGTACTATGAAATGTGACAGTAAGGAATCTATCTGGCTTTAAGACCTGATACACCTGCCTAAATGCCGCTCCCAGCATCTTCTCATACATCTCAAAATTCTTAGTTCTTACTGGGCTGTCGCTTATGATAATTTCATCTTCAAAGTTGACATCGAACTTCAACCAAGACGCCCACATATAGTTCAATTCAAGGTAGGGGATGCTGTCGCCATAAGGCGGATCTGTAAATACATAATCGATACTATTGGGAGGAATATTTGATAAGTCAAGCGATGATTGGTTTAAGGGTAGGATGTTCTTATCATCTTTTAGATCATCAAAGGATTTTGCCTCTTTGTATTCTTGTATCTCTTCATTAGATTGCTTTTTCCCTCTG
This sequence comes from Desulfobacteria bacterium, assembly GCA_035528755.1. Lineage (GTDB taxonomy): Archaea > Halobacteriota > Syntropharchaeia > Alkanophagales > Methanospirareceae > JACGMN01. Next base: position 36,132 of record DATKXZ010000083.1, read on the forward strand.
TATATCTTTTTGAATCGGTTTTCAAAGCAATTCCAGGCGTTTATCTCGAAATATTCATCGGGCACCCAATAACCTCTTGTTGCCCAACTACCAACTTCCTTCTTCTCTTCTTTTATCGAGCCGCTCTGACGCCCTCTTTTTCTAATAACAAATACTAATTTACTCGCTTGAGGCAGAGCAGATGAAAAGACGAATAGCATCATCTTTCTTATTTTTTTATCTTTTATCCCTTCGATCTCATCTAAAATCCACGAAAGCGCGTATAAATTCCTTTTCGTAAAAAGATCGGAGACTTTCATGCCGCGGTGAACATTCACCCGTGTGTTCCAGATTAATTCGTTATCTGGAAACCAACTTGGCTTCTTATCCTTTAATTTCTCGATGCTTTCGACATCTTCTTTTGTGGCTTTCTTCCATAAGTTTTTCCCATTCTTTTGACATGTGCAGTTATACCGTATCTCCATTGGAGTGTCATTTTCCCATATCATCGCATTATAATCGACCATTCTACCACAACGTTCGCATTTTGTCTTATAAAGTGCATATATCTCTTCTTTAACTGCAGCTTTAATTTCATCAAACGATTCTTCAAATTTTCGAATATCCACTGACATACCAGTGCATTCTGTAATAAATATCGCCATAGGATCAAGATCAACGGCAACCGCTTTTCTATCAGTCTTTATTGCTTCTATTGGCGTAGGGCCGCTACCACAGAATGGGTCCAAGATAATATCGCCAACTTTTGAGTAATGTTCGATATACGCCCTTACGACATTGGATGGCTTGCGAGCCCAATATTTATGCATGAGGTACATAGGGGAGTGCGTTTTCGCAACTAAAGCATGGTTTATGTGACTCATTTCTAACACGTTTAGAATTCACACCTTATAATTGTTTGTGGTTAATTCTTTTGCATAGAAAAAACATCAAAAAAACAGTATGCCTTAGATTTGACAGAGCTTGAACTGTACATCTCTACTGCCTTCCATCCAACCCTGCATTCGCTCGCTCAGCTCATTCCAGAGGTATAGCGGTCCTCGTCTTCTCGTCCTCTTCCTTTTGTAGCCGCACACCGAGTACGCCGTTTTTGTAGGTCACCTTTGCCGTTTCAGGCTTGACCGGCATCTCGAATGAGACTATCTTAAAGAACTTAATCCCGTCTTCCGTTTTAATCTCCAACGAGTTCTCAGTAGCATGCAACCGTAAATCCTCATTCTTGACTCCGGGCAATTCCACAACGACTTCGTACGCATCCTCCTGTTCGATAACGTCTGTCAGAGGTTCTCGTCCACCGCCAGGGAAAGGCTCTAATTTCCTGTTAGCGGATTTTATATTCCCGAATTCCTCTATCTCCGGCTCCTTGCCCGGCTCTTTCGTGTAGGAGAACCCATAGATGAACGGCCCGTATCTATTATTGGACTCCTCGGGCATTTCCTCTTCTAATTTTTTCAGTATCTCTTCAAAAGGGTCTTTCAACCACTCGTCGAAGTCGTGCGGCCCTCGTCTCATCATTCTCGCGAGTTCCTCTTCTGATGGCGCTGGCAGTTTCCCCGCCTCATCTAGAACCTGCTCCATATACCACTCGACCAAATCGAAAATAGAAGGACGCTTTCTTCTTTCCATGCTTTACTATTTCAGTTATCATATTTTAACTATAAAAAATTTGGACCTGTCGAGTACGGATAGTGTTTCGCGTGCCGGTTCCAACCTTTCTCAGTCCACGCATTAACTCGCCGTTTGCCCGAGGATTCCCTTTTCCTTCCTGATAGACTATACTACCCGATACCCCTCTTTTGTGATCGTGCTCGGACGCAGAGGCCTATGATTATTGCTGGAACAAAATCGTGCGTCTCTATCTCAGCGGTTTTTTCCGGTGAATGGAAAGTGTGCTATTTTATATAAGGGTGAAAACAACGTCATGAGCGGTAGTACAATGAACTCTAACATTATGGGCAATCGACGGCTCATCGCTTTAGGCGGTTTGTGTACTGGTCGATATCGATGCGACGATGGCGCTATTAACAAAACCCCCAATACCTAGTGGTGGATAAGCTACCGGCGGAGGAGGTAAAAATGGCAAAGAAAGAATTGGATGTGTTGTTGAAGGAAGAACGGGTTTTCAAACCCCCTGATGAGTTGGTCCAGCAGAGCAACATTAAGAGATGGATGGATGAGCATAAAATCGAAAGCTACGACGAACTGCTCGCCAAAGCCCAGAACATAGAGTGGTACTGGAGCGAAGTTGCGAAGGAACTCGATTGGTTCAAACCATGGAGTAAAGTGCTCGATGATAGTGATGCGCCATTCTTCACGTGGTTCACGGACGGTAAGATGAACATAGTCCATAACGCCCTTGACAGACACATGGATACCTGGCATAAGAACAAAGTGGCGTTTATCTGGGAGGGCGAAGACGGCGAAGTTAGGAAAATAACGTACAGGGATCTCTACTTTGAGGTGAACCGATTCGCAAACGCATTAAAGAGCCTCGGCGTAGGAAAGGGTGATCGGGTGGCAATCTACCTGCCAATGATACCGGAGTTACCGATGGCGATGCTCGCCTGCGCGAAGGTGGGGGCCGTTCACTCGGTGGTTTTCTCGGGATTCAGTGCGAAGGCGTTGCGGGAAAGAATAAACGATTGTAAAGCAAAGGTGCTGGTAACTGTAGACGGATTCTACAGGAAAGGGGGCACCATCGATGCAAAGGCGAGTGCGGATGAAGCATTACTGGATGCGCCATCAATAAAGAACGCGGTTGTGGTCAGGCGTATGCATAACGGCGATGTGCCAATGACCGAAGATCGAGATCTCTTCTGGGACGAACTTATAAAGGGTGAATCCACCAGTGCAGAAACGGTGGAGATGGATGCAGAGGATCTGCTGTATATTCTCTACACCTCAGGGACTACCGGGAAGCCAAAGGGAATCGTACACGTGCATGGCGGCTATGCAGTTGGCATTTACGGAACCCTCAAATATGTCTTCGATCTGAAGGACAAGGACATCTGGTGGTGTGCGGCTGACGTTGGTTGGGTTACCGGACATTCGTATATCGTCTATGCGCCCTTGATGATGGGTGTAACATCGTTCATGTACGAAGGTGCACCAGCATATCCCCACGGTAACCGATGGTGGGAGATGATCGAGCGACATGGCATAACGGTACTCTACACCGCGCCGACCGCAATCAGGGCTCATATGCGCCTTGGTGATGAGTGGCCAAAGAAGAACAACCTCAGCAGTCTCAGATTACTCGGGACCGTAGGAGAACCGATAAACCCCGAGGCATGGATATGGTACTACAAGCTGATTGGTAATGAGCGATGCCAGATCATGGACACCTGGTGGCAGACAGAGACGGGATCCTTTATGATATCACCGCTTCCGATCACGCCACTGAAGCCAGGATCAGCCACGCGACCGTTGCCAGGAATTGACGCAGCCATCTTCAACGAGGATGGTGAATCGGTCACGAACAAAGGCGGATATTTGGTAATCAAGAAACCGTGGCCTGCTATGCTCAGAGCACTCTACGGCGATCCGGAGCGGTATAAAGACGTTTACTGGAGCAGGTTCCCGGGCGTGTATCTGGCGGGAGACGTTGCACGGATGGATACCGACGGCTACTTCTGGATTCAGGGCAGGTCAGATGACGTGGTAAATGTTTCAGGGCACCGGATAGGGACAGCAGAGATCGAATCCGCTCTGGTAAGTCACGCAGTAGTTGCCGAGGCAGCGGCTGTTGGCATACCCCATGAATTGAAGGGCGAGGCGGTCATTGCATACGTCATCCTCAAGAAAGGACAGGCACCCTCAGCGGAGTTGAAGGATGAATTACGGAAGTGGGTAAGGAAGGAGATCGGTCCGATCGCGGTACCTGATGAGATGAGCTTCGTGGAGGATCTGCCAAAGACGAGAAGCGGTAAGATCATGCGACGGATTATCAAGGCTAAGGCGCGGGGCGAGCCGGTGGGTGACATCTCAACGCTTGCAAACCCCGAGGCAGTCGAGGAACTAGACAGGGCACAATAAATAAGCCCTTCTTTTCTTTTTCTTTTTTATTTCTAGTTATCGTACCCTGCTTTCATTCCTCAGTTGATAATCCCGAGTAGCTTCGCAAAGCATGCTCGTCGGGACAGTTTCATCGGAGATGAGAGCTACTAAATAAACGATGTAATCGTACTACCAGTTTCGAACTTTCTGTACTGTACTGTACGTTGATCCGCAAAGTTTTTTATCCGCGAAACATTAGATTAGATTACATGAGTGCGTGCGTGAGTGCGTGCGTAGAATAAGAATAAAGAGGAGCGCGGTGGTGAAATGAATGAGTCGCAGTAAAAAGCGTGGCGCGCTGGATGATATGAAGACCCGGTATCCAGCAAAGTTCGCGCCGGAAGAGAAGATCTTCGGTCATGTGCATCGCGGTGCGCACATTTTTATCGGTACCGGCTGCGGCGAGCCCCAGTATCTCGTTCGTGCGCTTATACAGTATGCGGAATCACATCCGAAGGCGATCTTCGATGCTGAAGTATTCCACGTCTGGACGCTTGGTGTTGCACCCTATACGGACGAGAAATTCAAGGATAATTTCCGGCATAACTCCTTCTTCGTTGGCGATAGTACCAGAGAATCGGTGAATAAAGGCTTTGCCGATTACACGCCCATATTCCTGTCAGAGGTCCCGGAGTTGTTCTATCGCAGGATTATCCCGATTGATGTGGCGCTCGTGCAAACCACGCCGCCCGATGAACACGGTTATATGAGCCTGGGTGTGAGTGTGGATATAGTGAAGGCTGCGGTAGAAAAAGCCGCGATGGTTATCGCGCAGGTCAACGTACACATGCCTCGGGTGCATGGCGACAGCTTTGTTCACATTGACGATGTGGATTTTATCGTCCCTTACGATGAGCCCTTATTGGAATACAGTGCAGCGGTAGAAGGGGGTATCACAGCGCTGATCGGGAAGTACGTTTCGCGTCTCATCCAGGATGGAGATACCATCCAGGTGGGCTACGGGAGCTTACCAAATGCGATTCTGTCTAATCTCCACAAGAAAAAGCATCTTGGCGTACATACGGAACTGCTGAGTGATGGCCTCGTCGCGTTGCTGAGACAGGGTGTTATTGACAATAGCGAGAAGAGCATCAACCGGGGAAAGACCGTGGCAACATTCTGCATGGGCAAAAAGGCGACCTATGATTATCTCCATGATCACCCTGCTATCGAGTTCAGAACGGTGGACTATACGAACAATCCGCTGATTATAGCGCAGCATAACAACATGACGGCAATCAACAGTGCGCTTGAGATCGACCTGACGGGGCAGGCGACGGCGGAATCCATCGGCAAGGTATTTTACAGTGGGATCGGTGGTCAGGCTAATTTTATGCGCGGTGCGGTTTTAGCGCGTAACGGGAAGACGATCCTCACCCTTCGATCAACCGCAGCGGACGGTACCGTCTCACGGATCGTGCCCTTCCTCAAAGAGGGTGCCAGTGTCACGCTGAACAGGGGCGATGTCCAGTATGTGGTGACTGAGTACGGGATAGCCTATCTGCACGGGAAGAACATCAGAGAACGCGCAATGGGCTTGATCGCGATAGCACACCCGAAATTCAGACCGTGGCTTATAGAAGAAGCGAAGAAACTGAACATTATCTTCAGCGATCAGGCGTTTATATCCGGTGCTAAAGGCGAGTATCCCGAAGACTTAGAAACCTACAGAACCTCCAAGACCGGACTTGAGATCAAGCTGAGGCCGGTGAAGATAAGTGATGAGCCGCTCTTAAAGGATTTCTTCTATGCACTCTCGGACGATACGCTCTATCACCGGTTCATTTCATCGCGCAAGGATATGCCACACGATCGGTTGCAGGAATTTGTCGTTATTGATTATTCGAAACAGATGGTGATACTAGCAGTGCTCGAAGAGGAAGGGGAGAAGGAGGAGGAGAAGGAAGAGCTCGTGGGCATCGGGCAGTATGCGATCAACGAGACGATGTACACTGCGGACGTCGCATTCGCGATACGTGACGATTATCAGAACCAGGGGATCGGTTCGGAGTTGCTGTCGTATCTCACTTACCTGGCGAAGAAACAGGGACTTCTCGGGTTCACTGCGGAAGTGTTGATGGATAACAGGGCGATGCTCCGTGTCTTTGAGAAAGCGGGTTTTTATACGGAGAAGCGGGGCGGGGCAGGCGTGTATGAACTGAAGATGCTGTTCTGGAAGGGCTTATGGCCCGCGCTGATCCGAGGGTTTTTGAATGATACGTCGCTTTGACGCGTGGCGGTGCTTGCGATTGCGAAACTGACGGTTACAGAGGATTTAGGGATGGGTTGCATACACCAACACCCGCAAAAATAATCGCAAAATCAGGAGGGGAACCCTCCCGGGAAGTTTTTGAACGTATATGTGGTTATTTTAACTACACTAAATCTAGGCAAGATATTTATATGACCTCGCGCATAAAAAAATATAAATGGTAGAGAAAATCAGAACTGAGAAAAGGGAAATCGTTGCACATGGTGTTTTTCTAACTTTTGAGGATGAGCCTACTATTATGACCCTAGATCTGCCCCAGGGCAGGATTGATCTTGAGTTTGTTTTTAAGGAGGATGATTCTAAGAAAATTTGGTCGAATCATGAATTAGAAGAAACTAAAATGCGGTTAGAATTCTTTAATTTCGATGATGTTCTTGGAGCTAGTAATAAAAACCCAATTCTACTATTAACATCAGAAGAAAATGACATCTATGCCAACTTTATAGTTTCAAAGGGCTCTGAAAGTAAATCTAGGAAAGTAGTATATACATTATATTCTGTTATAAAAAAATGAGTACTTCAACAGGGTGCATTACCTGATTCTTACACTTAAGAATAAGTCTATAAAAAGGTTATAGGTTTGATAGTTTGGAGTGGAAAATAAGCATATTTAAATGTTTGTATATTCATCCCATGTGGTGAAAAAGGATGATAAGTGCAAGTAT
>DATKXZ010000084.1:0-8587 GCA_035528755.1 Desulfobacteria bacterium
CATCTCATCGATGTTCGGTCTGCCGCCTCGCTCACTCCGGTTATCGAACATGTCGCCACTATCGGGCGGAACGCTTCCCAGTCTACCATCGATCCTATCTCTGCCAGCCTATCACCAAGCCGCTCCCCCCAACCGCTTGTACGCCTCATTCAAGCCAAGATTAACAAAATTTTTTGTGAATATGATTATATGCGGTAGTGTATGTAAATTTGGTAAAGACCATCGGAGAGAGTTTTTCAAAATCCTCTAATATTAATTATAGTAGATCGCTATACATTATTACGCAACGCAAACGTGATGCTACATGCTATCAATACAAAATGTGAGCAAACAGTTTGACGGCATCACCGCCATCAAAGACGTGAGCTTTACGCTAGAGAAGGAGGAGATAGTCGGACTCGTAGGACCGAACGGCGCGGGAAAATCAACCCTCCTGAACGTCATAAGTGGGGTCTATCTACCCAGCTCAGGCTCGGTCATATTCGATGGAACGGACATTACAGATCTGAGTCCCAATAAAGTATGCAAGCTGGGAATAGCGAAGACGTTCCAGCTCGTGCAGTCTTTTCCAGAACTCACAGCACTCCAAAACGTTCTTGTAGGGGCGGTGTTCGGTAATTCCGAGAAGATCAGCCTTAAAGAGGCAGAAACGAAGGCAGAAGAAAAACTGGACTACGTCGGCTATCCGATGGATAAGATCCGGTACCCCGTGAAGAACCTGAACGTCGTGGAATTAAAGCGGATACAGCTTGCACGAGCGCTCGCCACCGATCCGAAACTCATCCTTTTGGACGAGGTAACTACAGGCCTGAATCCGAAAGAGAGCAACGACGCAATCTCACTGATACAGAAGATACGAGAGTCCGGGATAACGATACTCATGGTAGAGCATGTCATGCGGATCATAATGAACGTCTCTGACAGAATTGTTGTACTGCATCACGGCGAGAAGATAGCGGTGGGAACGCCGGAAGAGATTGCAAAGAATGAAAGGGTTATAACTTCATATCTCGGCGATAAAAAAGACACATAGGTGATACTATACTATGCTTGAGATGAAAGGATTAAATGTCTCTTATGAGAGAGTACAGGTGCTCTGGGACGTCTCCTTCAACATTGACGCGGGGGAGGTTGTCACCCTTCTGGGCTCCAACGGCGCAGGGAAGTCAACCACGGTGAAGACCATCCAGGGGCTGCTCAAGCCAGGGTCCGGGAGCATTCGTTTCATGAACAAAGGCATAGGTGGGCTTCCTGCGTACAAGGTAGTAGATGAGGGAATTGCTCTTGTCCCTGAAGGTAGGGAGATCTTCCCGAAGATGAGCGTTCTCGAGAACCTCATGCTGGGTGCCTATGTGCCGAGGGCACGGGATGTACTGAACGACAGTCTCGACTGGGTCTTCGAGCTCTTCCCGAAACTTGAGGAACGGAAGGGTCAGCTCGCGGGGACTATGAGTGGCGGTGAGCAGCAGATGCTTGCGATTGCACGCGCTCTGATGTCAAAACCAAAGCTCCTGATGCTTGATGAGCCCTCCCTCGGGTTAGCGCCCGTGATCGTATTACAGGTCTTCGAGATCATCAAAAAGTTGAAAGCGGAGGGCGTTACTGTCATGCTCGTCGAACAGAACGTACACCATGCACTCGAGATCTCAGACCGGGCGTATATCATGGAAAAGGGCAGGGTCATCTTAGAAGGAGCAGGCTCTGATCTTCTTAATAATCACTACGTGCGAGAGGCGTACTTAGGTATGTGACCTCCGCCAGGATTTGATCTTCTCCGGGAGCGAGACGATGCCCCTCGGCAGGAATATCACCTCAAGGATGAGGATCAAGCCTATCAGGATCAAGCGCTCGTACGTCCACCCAAAGCTCTTCAAGCCCACGTCCAGAAACGTTATAATTGCCGTTCCCAGGATTGGGCCCTCTATGGTGAACAGTCCGCCAGCTATGCAATAGATTATCGGCCAGAAGGAGATGTCCATCCCGTAGATCTCCGGGGTAATATACGCGAAATGATGTATCTCCAACGCGCCAGCAATCCCCGTGAAGAAAGCGCTCACTGCAAACGCCGTCAACTTATACTTTGTCACATCAATGCCCATCACCTTCGCTTCGAGCTCGTTCTCCCGTATCGCCTCCAGCGCGAGTCCCATCTTTGACTTCGTTATCAGGTAGATTATTACGATCACGGCAACTGCTATGAGCAGCATCATGTAGTACTCGTACAGGATGTAATTCGCTATCGTTACCGGTATCAATCGCTTCGCAGGGATTCCGTCCCAGCCACCGGTGAGCCAGGAAAGCTCTGCGGTGATTGTATGTGCTATAACCGCAAATCCAAAGGTTACCATCGCGAGGAACCACTCCCGCATCCTTATACACGTAATGCCTATCAGAACACCAATAAAGGCCGCAAAAACACCGCCGAAAAGCGCTGTAGCAAGCGGAGGAAGACCAAGACTATTTGCAATTATCGCCGATGCATAACCCCCGATACCAAAGAAGGCTGCATGTCCCAAAGAAACCTGACCTGAGAGTGCGAGGAGATTCCAGGCTGAAGAGTATATGATAAAGACGAGCATTATAATCAAAACCGTCAGGAGATACGTATTGATTCCTGAGATTACGGGTATCAGAAATGCCAGAATCAATAAAATAACTCCTAGCCACGCCTTTATGCTCAGCCTATCCCGTTTCAATCCGTCCAGTTTCATTCTACTTACTTACTCACTCACCCTTCTCTCCGAATATGCCCGTCGGCCTTAATATAAGGACTATGATTAAGATGAAGAATGCTATTGTATCCTTCCATGCAGTGAACGACATTGAAACCCCGAATAAATTCACCAGGGATTGCAGGAGGACCGGCACAACGTTCTCCGCTATGCCCAGCGTCAGACCTGCAACGATAGCACCCGGGATACTACCAATGCCACCGATGATTATGACTGCAAAGGCCTTTATAGCTGGAATACCACCCATATACGGGTCTGCCATCTGACCGCTAATCAACCACAGGCCTCCGGCTGCCGCGGCAAGCGCAGAACCCAGCGCGAAACTGAGCATGTCTACCTTCTCTACGTTAATCCCCATTAACGTGGCCGCTTCCCTGTTCTGGCTCGTGGCTCGCATCGCTCTCCCAACAGTGGTTCTCTTCATGAAGAGCTGGAAGGCGATTAAAAAGATGGCGGTAATTACGATGATGATGAGGTAATCCAGTGGCAGCCTGATAGATCCTAAGGGAACTGAAATGCCGCTGTACGGGCTACGGATAGATCGTGGATTCGTTGACCAGAGCAAAGCCGCTAAATTCTGGAACAGGTAAATCAAGCCGAGGCTGAGAAAGATCTCGTTCAACTTCCCGGTACCCATAATCGGGCGGAAGCAGAGTCGTTCGAGAAACAGACCGAGAAGGGCTATAAGAAGCATTGCCGCGAAGATTATAAGGTATGGGTTAACTTCGTAATAGGTGTAAATCCAGAAGGCGGCATAAGCGCCGAGCATCAGCAGTTCCCCGTGTGCGAAGTTCACGACCTTCATCACACCGAAGATCAGGGTCAGTCCTGTTGCCAGCAGTATGTAAATACAGCCAGCATAAAGGCCCCATACCAGAATCTGAATAAAAACGCCAGGGTCCATAGTCTTGAAAACAAATAAAAAATAAAAAGAGTTACGAGCCTCTCGGCTCGTACCTATCCGGCAAGAGAATCTCCGGTCTCGTTTCCAGTCCCTTTTTCATTTCTGGTTTCACTTCAGCTTTGGCTTCGTTACTTCTGCTTTCTCAGCACCAGATACGCCACTGCAAGCAGACCTGCAAGAGCAAACCCCGCTCCGAAACCTGGCTCTTCAGGCACTTCTGCTGCGGCTGTTGGTGCTGCTGCTGCAGGCGTTGGTGCAGCTCCTGATGTGCCCGCGGCTGTTGGTGCTGGTGTCCCGGTCGGTTTTGCTGTTTCTGCTGGTGCGCTTCCAGGCTCGTACCAATCCGGCAGTAAAAAATCAGTCTCCTTTACGCTGTCAGGCCAGACAATCACCGGTCTCGTTTCACCTACTGATTCATCCCAGATCAACTGCTGCACATAGGGCTCGAATTTGCTCTCCCGATAATCAGGCGAGAAGGATATCACACCGCCCTTCATCGCGAATATATCTTGAGGCATATCGAGTTCATCTAATGCATCCCTGACCTTCTCATTATCCAGTGTACCGGCATTCTTCACCGCTTCCGCCGCGATATAAACGCCCTCATAGGTTGTTGCGCCCATCATACTCGGAGATGCGCCCCATTTCGCTTCAAAGTCGTCTCTGAACTTCACTACTGCATCGTGGATCGGTCCCGCAGGAATGGCATAGGGGCCAAATATGCTATCCTGGATTGAGTATTCACCCCATCTCTCCACCCCCGTATAGTAGTCAGGGTCGTCATTACAGATAACTGAGAGATAAATGGTGTTCAAACCTACATCTCTCCTTCCTTGAGCCACTATGAGTGTCTGCTCATTAAGGAATGATGCGGGGAAAACAACGTCTGGGTTATCGGCCTTTATCACCGTTAGTATAGTTCTGAAGTCCTTCTCACTCATCTTGAATTTCTCGGCCGCAACTACTTCCATGTTGAGGTCGTATTCCTCTATGACCCGTTCAATACCCTCGTACACGCCTGCACCATAAGCAGTGTCCTGGTAGAGCACACCTAACCTCAGTGGCCTATCCTCGGGAAAATTGAATCGCTCATAGATCGCCGGCTTTACTACCTCATTAACAAACAGAAGATTGGATTCTGAATAGTCACTTGTGGTCGCGATGAAATGGAAGAAGTAAGTGGTATCTATATCCGTTCTTCTCGTTATCGTCGGGGAGGATGCCCCAGTGATTATGAAAGGCACTTTGTGTTCCGCAGCAACAACCGAATCAGCATAGGTTATGCCGCTTGAGAAGCCGCCGACCAGGATATCAACCTTATCTTCAGTAATAAGTTTCGTTACGGCCTTAACACCAGCTTCTGTGCTCGTTGCCGTGTCACCCTTAACGAGGGTGATCTGCATATTAACTCCGTTGACGTTTACCCCGCCCGCTGCGTTTATCTCATCTGCTGCCAATACCGCTGACTGCCACATATCATTCCCTGTCGTGCTCGCACCGCCGGTCAGAGGGGCGACAAGCCCGATCTTTATCTCGTCCGCTCCGTTCTCCGCTCCTGCTGATTGTCCTAAACCGCCTGCCAGCACCAATAAAATCACTACTACAGTAAATAAATTCGTATACTTCATGTCAATCACCTCGCATAATTCTTGATAAAAAGGCTATTTAAGCTTTTCTATATTTTCCAGTACCGTGTGCATAAAAACGTGTCGTGTTCCAAGCACAGGGACGCGGAATAACACTTTACACGGATAAATAATGGAAAATCTAAGCACGGTTATCTCCGATCGAATACCGCCCGGACTACGCCACCCATGTCTTGATTATAGGAAATAAATTGGAAAACGCGCGACGAGAGCAGGTGCAATCGCAGGCAGAGCTGGCCTCCGAAACGCTCTCCCGCCTGGTCTGGATGCTCTTCTCTCCGTCCATGCGCAGGAGTTCCAATCGCCTGGAATCGCTCAAGCTCTGCGTTGCGTGACCGAGGGGTTCTCATAGCCCCACCCCAATGCCTTAGCCCTTTGTCGGGCCCTAATCGGCAACAACTGTAACAATCAGGCCAAAATACACACTGGTTGATTTTTGGAATTGCTAATTCGAAACCGACCGTTCATCATGGGGACGTTCACGGCATAGCGACGGTATGCTCACGTCCGTCGCACTTCCCGCCGTTTCACCATCACGCAGACATCATGCACGACGTGTATTTTATTTCGCCGACAAAACGTTAGAGCCTTCTCGGATTCCGAGCCCGGCTGCATCCACACTTTATCGATTCCTAATTCTTTGCATTCCTTTACTAGTTCTTCGGTAACGGCAGGTGGCACGACGGTATCCACAACGTCGGGTTTCTCGGGCAGGTCGCTGAGCGAAGGGTAGCAGCGGTCGCCCAACACATCATCAATATGTGGATTCACGGGGTAAACCACATAGCCTGCCTCTTTCAGGTCTTTGTAGACCTGATGGCCGTACTTCGCCGGGTTTTCAGAGACGCCGACCACGGCGAAGACGTTCTCTTTCCTCAAAAAATTTTTTAGCGGGTTTGGGTTCATTTTTAAAGATCAGATTCATATATGCCTTTTATTTAGGGATTGGAATTACGTTGGTAGATCTTATAGCATTTCATCCATTATATCCTCATAGACTGCATGATAATCCGGCGTTTTTTCAAACCACTTAGGGAGATCATGCTCATATTTTTTCATGAAATACTTTACGCTTGGATGCTCCTTGAAATTGGAGAGGCAATAAAGAATTCGATATGCTCCTTTTCTTGATCGTTCGTTTTCTATTGCATTTACCATGTCAGGAACTATGGCATCAAGGTTTAGTCTTACTATCGCATAAGCAGCTTCGGCTCTTACTTCCCAGCGCTTATCTTTAAGCGCTTTCGCAAGTACTTCTGAAGTCTGCTTTCTTACTTCCCCATGCCCAATATTCTTCATTGCGGCTTTTCGAAGTCCCCATTCAGGTTCGTTCAAAGCGATAGCATAACTTTCATTCAATCCTCTTTCACTTTCACATCTCCATAATCTTTCGAAAGCATCGATTCTCAGTTTCGTTTCTTCCTCTTTATTTTGATATATGCCCCAAAGATAGGGCTCAGCTTCTTTGGGGTTAGCAAAAACTAAATATCTTAATGCCCTCAATCTGTCATAATATCTCTCTTCCTTTCCTAATAATCGAATCGCTGCGTTGAAAATTATATCTTTGTCAACCTCTTTGATTTTCTCTTTTAGACTTACAAAATAGCCACTTAAACTTCGGAGGAGAAACTCAGTAGTGTCAACATCGAGTTTGATAGCGTTGATATTCTCTAAAAAATAACTAACTTTTGTTTCGCCAGGTAAAAATCCGTGTATCTTCCATTCTTCGTATGCCTCTCTAAATATTTGTTCTGGATCCTTTTCGGATGCCGCTGTTTTCACTTTTTGAATTAGACTTTTAATCACGCCATTTAATCCTTCTTTTTTAAAATCCAAATATGCTTTATCAGATGGAAGTCCCGGTATTTTTGTATTATCTAATCTTACTGGTAATATAAAATCATTCTTTCGTTTTTTTTCTTCGGCTCTAGCGATAGAAAATTCAAAATTGGCCCAGTCTTTAACAGGATAGTGACGTGAAATAAGTACCAATACGAATCTACTTGATTTACCATACTTCTTCCTGAACCACCCACTTAAACTTTTCCCCCAAAGATCCACTTTGTAGAATTTGTCATAAAATACAGAGACACCTTTTTTTCTTAATGACTGTGCTATCTGCTCAGCAATTTCTCGATCTTCACCTGCGTAGGAAATAGCAACTTCATGTTCAAACCTCTTGACGTTAGTCCTGTTCTTCGTCATGAGACATTATTCTTCCGCTGACTATAAATAACTTACGCATTTTCAGTCAGATAGAGTTTCCAAAGGATTAAATTTCGCCAAATAGCATGCCACAGTCAAAATATTAGCTTCTTAAACGTATGCTTCAAAAATTGCCGATACGTTGAATCCCCCACGACGATTTTAACATATTCGCGTGCTATTGTTGCATCATTAGCCAGCAGGGTAACAAATCGTTTCGGATCGAGCTTAACGATCTTCTGCAGAATTCGTGCGTACTTCAAGTCGCTGGTTATCGCTTCCTCTATCCTTTTACGGTAATCTCCGGCGGCGTCGTTGATCACACAGTCCGCTGCGATTGTACCGCTCTGGATTGCATACGAAATCCCTTCGCCTAAAAACGGGTCAACCAGCCCGGCGGCATCGCCGAGTAAAAGCGCGTTCCCCTTCGCAATGTTCCCTGAAATCCCGCCCGTTGCGGGTATCCGCCAGGCGTTTAGTTTCAAATTCTCCGGTGAGTTTGTGTAGCCAGAATGGTTCACAAATGAATTAAAGAGCCGTCTCAAATCAGATGCATCTGTACGTACCGTACCAGCCCCAATTGACGCATGATCACCCTTATCAAAAAACCACGCGTACCCCCACGTAACGCCGCCGAAATAGAAATTTAACGGTGCTGCTGGCGGCTCGTAGTCCGTTATCGTTGATTCAATACATAAACCCACTTCACTATTATTCCACTTATCTCTCAATCCAAGCAATGATGCAGAAGTACCATTTACGCCATCGGCGCATAAAAGATATTTTGATTTAGCACTAAAATCAGCCCCGTTTATTATGAATTGTGAGTTCTCTTTTTTGATATTTGTAACCATTAAATTCTGCTTTAATTCCGCACCGTTCGAAACCGCATTCTGGACAAGGGCATAATCAAATTCAGCTCTGTCCGTAAGATATGCCGCTTCTGTGTCGAATTTTATAGGGTGCATTACCTGATTCTTACACTTAAGAATAAGTCTATAAAAAGGTTATAGGTTTGATAGTTTGGAGTGGAAAATAAGCATATTTAAATGTTTGTATATTCATCCCATGTGGTGAAAAAGGATGATAAGTGCAAGTAT
>DATKXZ010000085.1:0-9771 GCA_035528755.1 Desulfobacteria bacterium
CTTGCGATTGTAGAAGACCGTGTTTTTGGTTTCTACGAAGACACTGCCGCATGTCTTGCATTTAAATCGCTGCCGGCCGTTTTTGTAATGTCCATATTTAACTATATTGCCTGCACCGCTTTTGCCGTAATCACGGCAATCTTGATTGGAGCAGAACTCTTTTTGAGGATCTGCCTTTAATTTGCTATTTGGCATAAATATAGGTGGGTAAACCACCTATATAAACCAACCGCATATCAGGACACTACCTAAAATTAGGTGGGTTGTTCCGTTCCGCTCAGGTACAATCTGCTCCACCAGATAACGGTCAAAGGTTCGATAATAATGACTGAGATTGCCATGCTCAACAACTGGCCAATATAAGGTATATTCCCGAGGATAATACCCGCAACGACGGCGATCACAAGTACGACGAGCCAGAGCAGAAAGACTTCGACCTTGTGTGCCATGAAGAAATGAAAACCTCTTTTAACGCCGTCTACCGCTCCGAGGTTACCTGTGACAACAGCATACGGCGAGATTGCAAAGATGATGCTTATAATGAGTAGGTAGAAAGCCATAACGAGGAATCCTAATCCCAGCATTGCGATTGCCGCCATGTTCGTCGCGTCAGACGGTGTTTGTGACGTTGAGATAGCGGGCAGTAGAGGCACCAGGCCGGGGATCAGGAATATGACGCCTGCAAACGCAATCAGGACAACGATGAGGTTAGCGCCGAGTAGGCTCACGAATTTCCGCGCTCCGTAATCGGTCATGTCCGATAGGCTTGTCCGCCCCTTTTTCGTCGCCTCATTCGCCATGCCGATTGCACCCGCGCTGAAAAACGTGGTTATCAGCAGCACTAAAATCCCCGCGATAATAACGGCAGCAACAAGAATATCAATATTCTGCAGAAGCAGGGGCTGGAGCTGCTGAACGATTTCGGGCGGGATCTCACCGGGTGTGCCGGTGAGGGACGGCGTCAATGAAGGCAATACGGGGCCTATCACCGTCACCAGGGCGCCACCGATGACTAAAAACATCACAATAAGGGTCAGTAGCAAACTGAAGACGAACGGTAAGCAGATATTTAGATTCTTCTTCCAGGTCTCAAATCCGTTACGCAGTATATTGCCAAGCTCTTCTACCATCTTGCTTACCTCGTGTTAAATTTTGCTCTGACGAGTATAAAAGCTAATCGTCTCGTTCCTTCAGTTCCTTTAACTTGTCAATCCCCTTCTGGCTTAAATTATAGGTCATCCCACCGGAGGTTGGATGCTGAACAATGTAGCCCTTTCTGAGGAGATTCTTTAATGCTACCTTTCCCAATCCCCTGAGGTCTTTTCTCAATCCTTTGAGTATTGTTTCCTCCTTTGGGTGTGCATGTTTTGAATATTTAACTTTGGAGTATAACGACAATAGAACTGCTATCTCCAACTCTTCAATTTTATTTCTGCGCATTAAAATTTTTATATAATTTCATTCTATATAAAGTATTTAAAGTATTTCTGTGGTTGACCATCATGATTGCCCTGATGATCATGATGATAATAATAATAATTATAATTATAATTATAATTATAATGCATAATAGTTACTAAAATGAGGAGGAGTAGGTATTTTTTCAATCTGTGTCAATCTGTGTCAATCTGTGTCAATCTGTGTCAATTTTAGTACCAATTTTGGTATCCATTTTAGTATCCATCTTGCAGTCCATTATAGCGGCAGAGTAAAACTCCTGCTTCACCTTCTCAAGGTTGTTTCTTACTAAACGGTGGCTTTTATGAGCGTACACCCCTTAGGTATACTATGTGCACGGGGCATATTTCATGGCAGAATTTGATAGTGGTGAAGGGAATATATGGGATTCACACAGAGTGGAGAAAGCTATATCTTCTTGTAAATGTAACTAAAATCATGGAAGCTAAAGGTATGGCTTTTCTTACTCAGGCGCAGGCACTAAAGAAAGAGGAATCAACAGAGGAGCGGGTGTATGAGCTATTGGAATTTTTGGATGATAACGAAGGGCTAAGTATCTATCAGATCTCAAAAGAACTTGGTTGGGATCATGATTTGGTAATTTATTATCTATCAAGGTTAGAAAAGACGGATCTAGTTAACGTAATAGAAGAAACAGAAAATAACGAGATACAAAAGAAGATTTACGTAAACAGAGGATCAGGGATTCGAGATATGCTGAACTTGGATGAAATAGATCCAAGAGTGTTAAAAGAGTTTAGCATTTAACTTGATTGAGCAGGAATTTCTGTTATTAGATTGTTTCTAATCGCTATGCGTTTTGCTGATCACACAAGATTCAAACAATCCTTTTTTATCGTATTCGCACAGAGATGCGCAATTCGGATGGGCTCGGGCAGCTTATGCGTGCGGATACAGTCTTTAATGAGCTTCAATGAGGTATCCACCGATACTTTATGGCCCGGCGCTACAATAATGGGTTTACTGGCTTTTTTGCTCTTGAGGTAATAGCCAACTTCTCTGTCGTGGTATTTGATTATGCAGGCTTCGCCTTCTTCAGTTGGTAGTTCGCCCGTACCGCATAAGAGGCTCTTTGTCACGCCGATAGTCGGAATGTCCAAGGTTACGCCGACGTGCGTGGCCAAGCCCGCGAACCGTGGATGGTTAATGCCACCGCCATCTAGTATCAGGAGGTCGGGCTTCGTATCGAGTGTGCGAAACGCGTTCAGTATAGCGGGAGCTTCTCGAAACGAGAGCAACCCGGGAATGTACGGAAAATCCACTGGCATCACCGAGTATGCATGATCAACGAACTGCATGGAGGGATAGTCGAGTAGCACAACCGCGGATATTATTCTCTCTTCGGCTTTGGAATCGTAAAAAAACGCCTGATCTGCACCTGCGATCGATTTTAATTCTTTTAGATTCTGGTCGTCTCTTATCAGAGATTTTGCTGCGATTTCGGCCTGTATACGGTACAGCTCTTCGGTGTTTTCACGAATGGCCATAATAAATACCTACACCCCAGAACGCATTAATTCGTTCAGCGGCTGCAATCGCTCGCGCATATCGCGCCAATGGCTTCCTTCCCAGTAGACCCGGCCGCAGTGTTCACAAATCCAGAAATCCCACGTCCCGATCATGTGTACGGGCACATAATCCTTTGCCTTCAGTAGATTCGCTTCGCCTGCCTTCACTTTCCGTATCAGTGCATTGCACTCGCTACACCCGACCGGGCGTGGTTGGAGGTTTATTTTGAGGTTGTGACTGAGCAGCTCCTTCAGTTGCGCCATCACCTCGTCGGTATTTATTTGCACGCAGTGCACGCCGTTTTTTTTCGCAGATGTCGCGAGTTCCTTGTCTCGTGTGAGTAGTATTCGAGCCTCACGTGCGGCAAAAGCGGCAAGTGCGTTATCCTCGTCCTCTTCCTCTTCTCTTCTTTCCCCTTCTTTTCGGACTATGTCGGCAGCGTAAACGGTATCGTGACCAAGGATACGAAGCCATGTACTGAGCTTTCCTAACATTCTGTCAGTGAGGAATCGTGGTGTCTCCGCCGCATCGAACCGAAAAAGTAGTTGCTGGAAGTTCACCACTTTTCCGCTCCTTATTGTGAACCCTTCCTCGTTCAGGAGCTTTATTTTCTCAGCCACGCCCAGTTTGTACCCGCCGATAGCGCCGTCACTTCGCACGACCCGATGACAGGGTATTCGTACAAGAGCGGGATTTTTTCCGACTGCCTGGCCGACCGCACGCGCAGCACGAGCGGAGCCGGTTAATGCTCGCGCTAGCTCGCCGTACGTCGTCACTCGACCCTTCGGTATCTGCTGTACCAGGTTCAATACGTCCGCTTGGAATTTTTCACTCATTGTAAGAATACGCTCGTCTAAGGGCCGACACCGGTATGGAGCCATCGTGTATCGCCGTAGCGATCAGTGCGCCCTTTACTCCCAGCTGCTCCATTGTAGCAATATCCTCGTTACTCTTAACACCACCGCCGCAGAGGATATTATGATCTGAGACCGTAACGGCACGTTCGAAGAACTCGAAGTCGATGCCGCTTTTCGTCCCCACCCGGTCCAGTTCCAGTACGATCACATCCGGGATTGGATACTCGTTCAGCTTTAGTAGTAACGATAAAGGGTCACGTTTCAAGCGTTTATCGCGTGTCAGCACCGCCTTATTGCGGAGGTCAACACTCAAACATACCGGGATACCGCTTTTCGATGCTGCCTCAATTAAGTCCAGGGATGCGGTTTCCGTGCCTAAGACGAAGGTGTGGGCGAGTTCAGCTTCAACCGCCTCTTTCAAGACCTCAAATCCGTTAATACCATAATCCAGCATGATCTTCGATCCTTTATTTCGATTGTTTAGTTCCTTTAGTGTTTCGCGGTTATCGCCCGTGTTCATGAGCCTGTTGAGGTCCGCGAGGTACACTTCCGCGGGCTTTAGCTCCTCGACGATCTGTACGGGATCCGAGGACCGAACGATGGAACTGAAGCGGTTGATTGGTTTGTACTGGTCACGTTTGCCTCGCTTCGCGTGCACGGCCGCGCCATTGAGTATATCCATCACGAAGACCAGTCTGAAGTTCATGGGTCCACTTTTCCGTTGTTCACCTTAGCCGTCCGTGATTAAACGGTATTATTTTATTTATGTATGTATGCTCTTCGCTTTTTATTGTTTGTTAAGTAAGCAGCAGCGAACGGGAGACTGAGAGAGAGGAGCATGCGTATAGAACGAGCGCGCGGCACGCGTGATTTCCTGCCGGAGGAGATGAGGAAGAGGCGGATAATAGAGGAGCGGATGCGCGAGGTTGCAGAACGCTGGGGCTACGAAGAGATCCGTACACCCACGTTTGAGCGCGCTGAGCTCTTTACACTGAAATCCGGGCAGGAGATCCTGAAGGAGATGTACGAGTTCAAGGACAAGGGCGACAGGCACTTAGCGTTACGACCCGAGATTACCGCGCCAGTGGTGCGCATGTATATAAACGAGCTGAAGATGACGCCGAAGCCCTCAAAGCTTTATTATTTCGGCAACTGTTTCAGGTACGAGGAGCCGCAGAAGGCACGGTATCGTGAGTTCTGGCAGTTCGGTACCGAGATAATCGGCGTTGACAGCCCCGAAGCGCAAGCGGAGCTCATTGCACTCGCTTTTGCCGTTCTGAAAGCGTTAAACGTACAGGCAGAGCTGCACGTGGGTCATGTGGGTCTGATTCGTGAGCGATTACGCGATTTACATGCAGATGAGAAGCAGATAAGCACGGTGATGCGGTTGATAGACAAGGGCGAGCGCGAGGCGGTAATCGAGCTACTGAGCGATCTGGGCGTTGAAGGCGCGGTTATTGACGATTTGCTTTATTTGATCGATTTGAAAGGTAAGGACGCGTTACGAGAAGCGCGCGATCGCGGCATAATCGCCAGGGACAGCGCTGCGATACGTGAACTGGAGGCGCTGCTGGAATATCTTGATTATTACGGCGTAGAGTACACGTTAAATTTAGGGATTGCACGCGGTCTGGATTATTACACGGGGATGGTGTTCGAGATTTACGAGGTGGGCGGTAAGCTGGGCGCGCAGAAACAGGTATGCGGCGGCGGCTCCTATCGACTGGCTGCGCTGTTCGGCGGTGATGATATCCCGTTAACCGGATTTGCATTCGGCTTTGACCGCCTGGCGGAGATCTTCAGTGTAGACGAAACGGAAATGCAGAAGAAGGGTGTGGTCGTCGTGCCGATACGGGCTAAAAACGGCGACCGCGCGGTGATGAAAGAGGCGATAAGAATAACGTCCCGGCTGAGGGAGTTCGTGCCCACGCATATCGATTTGATGAACAGGAGCTTAAGCGCGCAGCTCAAGTACGCCAATACACGCAACGATTCGTTCGCCGTGCTCGTTGGCGAAACAGAGCTGAAAGAAGGGGTAGTAACCCTGCGGAATCTCGTCACGGGCGAGCAGGAAAAACGGGGTATTGAGGATTGCGTAGCGAGGATAAAGGCATACTTATTTTGAGCTGAACTACTATAATAGTCATACTCTAAGGCTGCGTTTGGTGAAGAAAAATGGCAGGCAGACGGAAACCGAAGACGTTCGAAGAGATGGTAACGGAGCTGGAGGAGAAGATACGAGAGGAAGAGCGAGGGTATTACGGCGAAAGGATGGTTGAGGAAGCGTTAAAGCCGAAGAACGTTGGCGAGCTGAAGAATCCCGATGGCGCTGCCAGCATAACGGATTCCGAGGGGGAAACCATGCAGATACAGCTCAAGGTTGACGGAGGTATCATCAAGGATATCAAATTCGTCACGGATGCTCGTGGTCCCGTCATTGCGTTTGGCAGCGTGGTCACAGAGCTGGTAAAGGGCAAGACCGTTGACGAGGCTGCAACGCTAGGAGAGGGTGACATTGTGTCGGTCCTCGACGGTTTACCGGAGGAGGACCCGCATACGCCGGAGCTTGCCGTGAATACGTTGAAGGCGGCTCTTGAGGATTATAAGAAGAAGCAAGAAGATTGATTAATGAGAGAGGTGATTGCATACCGATGCTCTGCATTTCCACGGCTGATGATGATGGCAACGACGATGACGGCATTTGAAGATTATCCGCATGGGCGTTCGTCGCTCGTGCAATCGAAAGCATCAGGTTAGACTTTCACCCGCATCCAGTGGCCTTTGAGAAACACCGCGTAGATGACGACCGCCCTCAAGATCGTTTCGATAGTCATTCCCAGCCAGATGCCGAACAGGCCCATGCCCAACCAAAACCCGAGCGCGTAGGCGAGCGATATTCGAATGACGATAATGCTCATGAAGTTGATGTACATCGGCACCTTGGTGTAGCCCGCACCGCGCATACCGCCGGCAAGGGTGAAGAATGCACCTAACGCGGGCTCGGAGAAGCCAAAGATAAAGAGATAGAGCGCTGCCAGACCCACAACCTCCTTATCGCCCGTAAATACCATTGCGATATAGTCAGGCAGGAGTATGAATATTAAACCCGCAAGGGTCATGAAGATCAGACACAGGTAGGTAGAAGCGAGCACAACCTTCTTCGCCTGCTCCTCTTCCTTTGCGCCCAGGCACTGACCGGCAAGCGTGGTGGCCGCGATGCCAAAGGCAAACGCAGGCATATACGCAACACTCTCCGCACGCAGCCCGATCTGGAATGCGGAGTAGCCAACGGTGCCGAAACGGAGTATCATCACGGTGAAGATGATGGACGCAATGCTCCACATCGCCATGTCAATACCCGCGGGAATGCCGATCTTGAACATTTTCTTTACGGTATCGAGCCGGTAAGTGATGTCCCTGCGGTAAACCGGATGCGTTATCAGTTTGTGGCTGGCCTGGAGCACCAGGTAGACCGCAAAGGCGACGACGTATGACGTGCCGGTGGCGATGCCCGCGCCGAACACGCCGAGTTCCGGGAAACCGAACTTGCCGAAGATGAGCACGTAATTCATCAGGACGTTGTAAGCATTCGCGACGAAATCAACGTACATCGGCGTTTTCGTATCGCCCGCAGCCCGTAAGATACTGTGATACACGATAATGAGCGCGACGAACGGGTAAAAGGCGAAGATAGCCCGTATGTATCGCGTGCCTTCGGTTATGACGGCGCCGCGAGCACCGAGATAGTAGATCGCGGAGGGGCCGACGAAGACGCCGAAGAGCGTTATCGGTATCGAGATCAAAATGAGCGTGATCACCGAATCGGTTGCCACCCGCTGGGCTTCTGCATAATCCGACTCGCCCCAGCGTCGCGCTATTATTGCGATCGTGCCGGTAACGAGCCCCATGGTAAGCGGAAAGAACATGTGATACAACGTGAAACCGAGCCCAACCGCACTCAAACTGATATCCGCCGGCGGATAGCGGCCAAGCATGATAGTATCCGCAATAATCTGAAAGGTCATGAGGATGTTGGATACGAGCGCAGGCAGTGCAAGGGTCATCACCCGCTTGTAGATCGCCCTGTCCATGTCTTTCCTATAGTCCTACGGGTTTATCTACGTTTTTCGTAGGAGTAAGGATGACGAGAGCAGCGGAAAATACCGAAAACAGCACAATTATCCTGATTATCAAGCCTTATGTGACCGTTTGACAAAGAACGATGCGATCGCTATGGTATCGGTATAAACGGCAAGCGGGATTCTCTTCGCGGCTTGGACAAGCTCAAAGTCCTCGACCTGACCCGTTAGAAACGGTGCGACAATGATCTCAAAATATTCTGCTAAATCTTTGATGAAGAACTCTTCGTAGCCCAATTCGCGCGCTAATGTGAATAAAATGGAAGTTACCGTTTTGTACGTATCGCCGGTGCAGGTATCGTCATCCACGAGGAGCAGTTTTCGGCCTTTTAAATCCTCTTTAGCCGCTCTGATCGCTTCTTCGATTTCAATAGCATCACCGGTTGGTAACCTGAGCACTGCCGGATTCCTTCCTTTAACGACCGCTAAATAGCGTGCTAAATGCGCCGCGTATAACCCGCCACCGGGCTCCAGTCCGATTACACATAACTGCTGGTTCTCTAACAGACCGTCTAACTGCTCACCGATCCGGTCAACAAATGCGCCCTGCGGCGTTTCCCAGTACGCGCGATAATCACTCGTCTTTACATCGTCGAGATCCTGCCGCAGCAGCCGAAACGCGTCGAGATCCTTTCGTTTAATGAAATACAGAATGCCCTGTTTCGTGGCATGCAGTTCGCCATACCTTATCCAGCGCTTCACGCTCTCGGGATGCACGCCCAGGATCCGGGCGGCTTCCAACACGGTCACCTCTGGTTCCATGGTGCTTCTCTAATTGTACATAAGCAACAACAGTTAAGTTGTTTGTGCGGAACAATGATCTGAGAAAGAAGTAAGGGGCTATTTGAACGTGCCCTAAACATCGAGGAAATCGATGCTTTCGGAATAACAGCTATTAAACTCGTGTGACTCCAGCGGGAAACGCACGTAGCGAATTTACTTTACTCTAAAAATACAATATACCTCTGAGAGTGAGAGGCAATGGGCGAAATCGACGCGATCTATGAGGGCGGGGTGTTGAGGCTCGTCAATCCTGCCAGGATAGACTCTGATGTGGTAACGGTGAGGATACTGAACCGGGACGAGATGCTGGCGGTATAGTTTGCACTGTACTTGAAGAGAACAAGGAAGTATTTATTGTTTCATTGACCTATCTCCAAATAAAGCCAACTCATCCTTTAAGTGATAAAATAGAGGATTATCAAAAACAAAGAGTAAAAAATATTTCATGGAGATAATATGAATTTTCCAACAATTAATGTAGACCCACCAAAACGGGAGAAGATTAACCTATTCAAAATAAGGAAAGTATGGTGCTTTAAATACTTCTTTGACGACAAAGAAATCTTCAATGAACTATACAATTACTACAAGCAATAGAAATACCGATTTGAACTTCCCCCCCTTTGGAGAACGGAACAAGATAATGAAGTATCTTGATAGAAAAGGGTTTGATCCTATTTTAATCGAGGATGCTTCTGATTATACCGTGAAGGTAGGCAGATTTAAAAAGTATGCCGCGATACTACGAAATTCGATTGATTACGAAGAGAAAGGTGAAGTCAGAATATTCGGTAATGTCCTAAATTTCGTGGCTTACCTTGAACATCAATAATTCCTTCCACGTCCAACTGTGATCTGTAATGCCTTCTGCCATGCACGGAGTTCTTTCTATGTTCTTCTCACCCTTCTTCGTTTTTATCGTCAACGCAGAATTAACCCTGATCAGGTTGTTGTAGCACTGATACACGTCTAAATGGTTGTCCAACATCTCTTTGCACTTGGAA
>DATKXZ010000086.1:0-10291 GCA_035528755.1 Desulfobacteria bacterium
GATGCCGTAGATCGCGGCAACCACCGCTGTGCTTTCTCCTTTCTTAATTACCTGTTTAACCGCCCATTTGATCTTTCTGTCCGTGAGCTTCACCATGCGTTTTGGTGAAACTTTCTGACGAAATAATTTCGGGACTCTACAAAGACGCCGTTTCGGATCCTAATCGACTATCACTAATTAACCGAAACAAACGAATTGCCTATAAAATTTCCCAAATTATGTCCATGAGTGTAGAAGATGCATACCAAAATGTAAAGAATGCCTCAAAACTCCGTGGAAAGCATGCCCATGAGCTATCTAAAGTAGATCTTGAAGCCATGGAAGCTTCAGAGAAGTTTTTGCAAGAAACATTGTTTCATTATTTGGAACAATTAGGAGTGAAAAATTCTCTCTATACTTTCTTATGGTGAAGATATACTCACCAGATAACACGTGAAATATTACTCAGTAACGCCCGTTCTCAATATCTCCCTATTTTTAAGCTTAAAAAAGGAAGAATAACGCTTCTTTCAAATCCCCTTCGTTTATTCGTAGCTATCCCTAATTTTAGATCAGATAGTCAACATTCGATCAGATAGTCAACATTCGGATAGTAAACTTTATATAGGCTGTTAGTACAATAGAGATACTATGGCAGAAGAAACGAAGAGTTATAAATGCAAGTATTGTGGCGAAACATTTGCGAAGCCCTTACTATTGGCTCATCATGTCCGGTCAAAACACAAGAGAGCAAAGAAACGGGAGAAGAAAGCAGCGGTAGCAGTTATGGGTGCAGAACAGTTGAATAAAACAATCGAAGCCATCGGTATCCTGAAGGGATTGCAGGTATCTCCCAATCTGAGCGAGGAAGAGAAGAAAATTTTGGGCGACGTATCAAAGACAATTGAGGCTCTTTTGGCTGATATACAAAAGAGAAAGTGAAGGGATCGGTGAGTTCACGTTGAAAAACTCACTTCTTCCTTTTCCTTTATTTTTTCGGGTCAATCAAACAAACCACTTATCCCACACATCACAATCGTGACAGAACGTGCCACGCGGACAGATGTGACAGAAAGTAGATCGTCTATTGGGGTAAGGCGTTACTGTGCTAAAGAGCAGAGAAATTGGTTAGAAAGGCCTTGACACCGGTGTTTTTATGTACCTACTCCCACATTAGATTCATGGCCTCCTGGGATAAAGATGTGGAGACGCTGCCTCGTGATAAGCTCGACGAGTTGCAGGTTAAGCATTTGAAGGAGACAGTAGCACGCTGCAGAAAATCGATCTTTTACAGGAATCGCTTGAAGAATATCGATGAATCAACGTTCAGTACGCCTGAAAATGTAGCACAGCTTCCGTTTACGACAAAGAACGACCTTCGTATGAACTACGACTTTGGTCTGGTGACCGCGTGCCGCGAGAGGAGATCGTGCGTATGCATTCATCATCAGGCACCACCGGCAAAGCCACGGTCATCTTCCATACGAAAAACGGGATATCGAGACGTGGTCCGATCTTGTTGCACGCTGTATTGTGATGACCGGCGCGAATGAGACCGATGTCTTCCAGAACATCATCAGTTACGGCATGTTCACCGGCGGTTTGGGACTCCATTACGGCGCTGAAAAGGTCGGGATGCTCGTCATCCCTTCGGGCGTCGGGAATACGAAACGTCAGATACAGCTCATGAAGGATTTCAATACGACCGTCTTCCATGCAACACCCTCTACATCCTCTACGTCTCGGAAGTAATGACTCAAGAAGGTTATGATCCCAAGGAGTTCGATTTACGTATCGGATTTACGGGTGCGGAGCCGCATTCAGAGCAAACCAGGCAGCGGATTGAAGACGTATACGATATAAGTGCCTTTAATTCCTACGGCATGTCCGAGCTCAACGGGCCCGGCGTAGCCTTTGAGTGCGAAGAGAAGAACGGCATGCATCTCTGGGAAGACAATTACCTCCTCGAAGTCGCTAACCCGAGCACCGGTGAAATTCTTGCCCCGGGCGAGGAAGGCGAGCTTGTTATCACGACGCTCGGTCGGGAAAGCCATGCCCATTCTCAGGTACAGGACGGGTGACCTGGCGAGAATCATTGACGATGGCGAGAAATGCGCGTGCGGCAGAGCGCATGTGAGACTCTCGCGTATAAAGGGGCGCAGTGATGATATGCTCATTGTGCGAGGAGTTAATCTCTATCCAAGTCAGATCGAGGACGTTCTGATGAGTTTCCCTGAAGTCGCAACGAATTACCAGATTCACGTGACGCGCGAAGGCACCCTTGACGCATTGACCGTCAAGGTGGAGTTATATCCGAAGATGTTTGACGGCGATCTCAGAAAGCTTAAGAAGCTCGAATCTAATATTACCAAGTGTATCCAGGAAGAGATAGTCGTGAGACCAAAAGTAGAGTTCCTTGAGCCCGGGAAGCTTGCCGAGAACAGAAGGCAAGGCGGTGCGGGTCGTGGACAAGAGGGGTGAGATGTGAAATGGTCAAGCAGATTAATGTTTTCTCAGAGAATCGGCCAGGGAAGCTGGAGCAGATAACCCGCATATTAGCGGATGTTGAGGTCAATATATTAGCGGTGACAATCTCCTCGGACGAGGAATATGGCGTCGTTAGGTTCATAGTTGACAATCCTGAGAAGGGCTTTCGTGCATTCAAACAGGCCGGCGTCACTGTCTCTTCGAAGGAGGTTTTGGCTGTTGCCATCGAGGACAAGTTCGGGAGCCTGAATCAGATGCTGCGCATACTGAAGCAAGATAACGTGGATGTAGAGGACTGTTACGGGTTTGCCGCGGGGAGCGAGAAGAAGGCAATAATAGTTCTGACGGTAGACGATTCCACTGCTGCCCAGAAAATACTCGAACAGCATGGCTACCGATTGATAGGGAGCTCTGAACTCTACAGCCTTTGAGCTTCCTTCGCCTATTCCCATAGTTAGTTCAACTGCTTGCGCTGTAAGTTGTCCCTGATCAGCTCATAGAGCGTGTAATTGACCGCACACGATCTTTTCAACGGCCTTATCCTTCATCCCGAGTAGCTCGAGAACGCAACAAATTCGGATCCGGGCGGATTAATCTTGGATCTTCTGTTTAATACAGGTATCTTTCTGTGTGTTTACACTATTTCAAATGGATTTATATAGTGCATATTTGATGTTTCATTTTATGATACTAGGATTACCTGATACCACGGTCTTCGTTGTAGGCGGGGCGCTCCTCCTTATCGTCTTGATACTCATTTGGTGGGGCTTGAAATTCCGGGAGGTTCGCTAGCTGATGGCAGATATTATTACCGTCGCTATCGTCGCAGTATACTTCCTCGTCCTCTTGGGGATTGGAGCATGGGGGTCGAGCCAAAATCCGCACGACGGAGGACTATATTGTTGCGGGGCGATCGCTGGGGTTCTGGGTTTTCACTATTCTGATGGTGGCGTCTATTTGTAGTGGCATGACGCTCGTTGGCGTTAGCGGACTGGGCTATGCAACTGGTTGGCCTACCATCTGGGAACAGATCTGCGTTCCGCTCGCCGCTGCATTTTGTATTATCATTTTTGGCGTGAAGATCCACCACGTAGGGAAGCAAGCGGGATACATGACGGTTGAGGACTACTTTGCTCATCGGTTTGAAAGCCCACGGGCTATACGGGGCTTGAGCGCCGTTGCAGGTGTTGTGGTCTCTCTTATCTATCTGGTCGGGCAGTATACCGCGATCAGCATAGTGCTCATTGTGGCTCTTTGATATCCCCCACTTGCAGGCGCTGCTTATCGCGGTTATTATCATTACTGTGTATACGGTTATCGGTGGTCTTTTCGCCGTTTCCTGGACGACCCTTATCCAAGGCGGAATCCTTATTATTGGCGTTATTCTCACCGCACCATTTGTAATTCTGAAAGCTGGTGGTCTTACCCATATCAACGAAGTGCTCGCAGGCGTGGATCCGAACATGGTGCAACCATGGTATCCCTCCCCGGTCTATGCCGGTTATGCCTTTGCCACGCCCGAATTCCTCGTCTCGTTTGGGCTGCTGCTCACTATCGGCCTTGCCGTTGCGCCACACGTTATCAACAATGTGCTGGCAGCGAAGGAAGATCGGTACTTCAGATGGTCGCCGTTGATCGCCTTCGTGCTCTATGTCATCGTGATGTTTCTCGTGAAATTCGCAGGGTTCGCCGTGCGCGTGCTGGAGATGGAAGGCCAGCTCGTACTCCCCGAGGCTGTCAATGCACAGGACTTCGCGTTTATGTATGGGATAGAGAATGCCTTCGGCAGCTTCTTTATCTGGAGTGTCTTTGCGGTGATCGTACTCGCAGCCGTCATGTCCACCACCGACAGGCTCCTGTTGACCATTGGTACGATGTTTTCCTGGGATATCTACCGGAACCTCCTCAAACCTGGAGCAAGCGACCGAGAAATCCTGCTGGTGAGTAAGATCGCCGTCGTTGCGGCTGCAGTCGGATCGCTCTTGCTTGCGATCAATCCGCCGGAAATGCTCGCGTGGCTTATCTGGATGGGTATCGGCGTGATGCTGGCGGCCTTTGCCGTTCCGCTTCTTGGCGGTCTTTACTGGCGCAGGGCAACGAGGGAAGGAGCTATCGCCAGTATGGCGCTGGGCCTGCTCAGTGCGGGCGTCTTCGGCTACTGGCATCAATATGTAGCGAAGCTTCCGGTGCATTTCAGCTTCTATGCGCTCGTTATATCCTTCGTAGCGATGATCGTGGTCAGCCTCGTCACTTCTCGGAACAGCAAGTCCGCGCTTGACGAAACCATGACGGGCCTGTACATCCAGCCGAAATAACCGTTTTGTTTTGTAACTTTTGGCTCGTTGAGTGAGAGGGCTTTCAAATCCCAATCAGAAACGCTCGCATGATAATGCCAGCCGAGAGCGAGACGATAATCATCAATCCCGCCGCTTTGAGCATGTCCCGGACACCAAGCTCGCGGAGCATCACCACGAAGGTCGCAATGCAGGGGAAATACGTGGCCAGAATGATGCATGCGATCGTTAATTGCTGCGGGCTCATACCAAGGGGCAGTAGCATGCCAATCGCTAGGTCCTTCCTCAGAATACCCAGCATCAGCGCGACGATTGCGCCCTCGGGCAGTCCGAGTACGGCGGTGAGAATCGGCGAGAACACCGCGGAGAGCACATCAATGATGCCGAAGACGTAGAGCAGGTTAACGATGAAAATGCCCAGGATGACGAACGGAACCGCTTCGGCGAGGAACCCGTAGGCCTTTGACCAGGTCTTTTTGAGTAACGTTACGGGATCGGGTTTGCGATAGCGCGGAACTTCCAGTAACAATTCCGGACTCTCGCCCTTGATGAGTCGTTTCAGCACCAAGCCTAAGAAAATGTAGAGCACGAATAGAGTGGAATAGACGATGAGTATCCATCGTAAACCATAACGACCCAAGATGGCAAAGATCATTGCGGACTGTGCCATGCAGGGAACCGAGATTGCCATGAGCGTCATTGCGATGAACCGCTGCTTTTCCGTCTCCAGTATCCGTGTTGCCAACGCGCCGGGAACGTTGCAGCCGCAGCCTAATATCGTTGGCACGATCGCCGCGCCGTGCAGTCCGAGCTTGTGCAAGCCGGTATCAACGAGAATAGCGAGCCGTGGTAAATAGCCTAAGTCCTCAAGCAGGCTGAGTATAAAATAAAAGGTGATCACAAAGGGCAGAACCAAGCCAAAGGGGACGTATAACCCGGTTGTTAGGATGCCCAGCGATTGCTCGAAATCCAGAGATTCGAGCGTCGACGTCCCTATTAGTATATCGTGGAGCAGCCCGCTCGGTGCAAATGAATTCACAACACCGACAATCCACGGACCGTAATAACCATAGAAGAGCGGATCCATCAGATAATCAAGGATCGCATTCCCTAACGTGATGATGAAGAGGAACATGAAGAGTATCACGAGTAGAGCAATCGGGATGCCCGTCGTTGGCTTCACCGTGGCGTCTGTTATCCGTTCCCGGATCGTGTGATGGCGATGCTGCACCACTTGGACGTCGCGAATAATTTTGCCTACTTTCAACCACCGATCCTCTTCAGACATTGGCTCGATCGTTTTTGAGGGCTCTGCATCGCCCACCTTGGACGCCAGTTCTCTTATCCCCGTTCCACACAACGCGCAGGTTGTGATTACCGATACGTCGAGCGCCTGCTCTAATTTAGCCACATCTATGGTAATGCCAAGGTGCTTGGTCTCGTCCCAGAGGTTCAACGCTATGATACTGGGCTTCTTCCGCTCTAAAATCTCCAGGGTCAGGTACAGATTCCGCTCCAAATGCGTTGCGTCAACCACGTTTATGACGAAATCCGCTTCTTGGAGCATGGTCTGAGCCACTTCCTCGGCTTTTGACGTTGCCTCCAAAGAATACGTGCCCGGTACATCAATCAACTCGAACTTCTCGCCGCTAATAAACGTAGTGCCTCTGGTAAAATCAACCGTCGTTCCTGGATAATTCGAGGAAACCACGTTCACTCCGGTCAGCCGCGAAAAAATAACGCTCTTACCAACGTTTGGGCAGCCCATTAATGAGATCTGCTTCATATCATAGTTTCTCGATCAAAATGTGCCGTGCCATGCCTCGTCCAACTGCTATCTGCGTGCCTTCAATGTCGATGACGAACGGGCCACGAGCCGGCTGTGTCGCTATCAGCTTAACGATCTTGCCTTCCATGAGTCCCATAGTTCTGAAGTGGTGCTGTTGCCCCTTACCATGTCCTAACGCAACTATCCTCGCCCGTTCACCTGGTAACAGCGAGGTAAGAGGAACTCCGCCTCCCTCAGGGTCTGTATTACGCAACTGATTCTCAACCATTTTATTCTATTATACACCTCTTTTACACATACCAAGTTCTTCTTTCTTTGGAGCGGGTACCGATACATCTACCCGAACAGAAGCCACCTCATCGGGTTTAGGAGACCCTAACGATTCATAGTTATAATGGTTAGGCACATAAATAAGCCCACCTAATATTATTCGGTTCTGCTAAGAAAACCTAAAAGAGTTCGGTTTTTAGAAATAGAAAAAACTCGTAATCTCTTTTATTCCAAGTATTATTGGTATGACGATGACGATAATTTGTTTTTGGAGAAAGTGTTCGATGCGATAGTGGGGGATTGAAACGGTCACCCCCAGCAGCCACTAAAAAAGTGC
Source organism: Desulfobacteria bacterium (assembly GCA_035528755.1). GTDB lineage: Archaea > Halobacteriota > Syntropharchaeia > Alkanophagales > Methanospirareceae > JACGMN01. Next base: position 7,157 of record DATKXZ010000086.1, read on the forward strand.
CAACTAGGTTAATGCCGGAGCGAAGGAATGGGTGCGGTCAGAAAGGCATTAAAGAAGGTGGCTCTTTAAGGTTTGGAAGAAAGGTAGCATGGCTTTAAGTTTTACGGTTCATGCATCAACAGCGGAGATGTCTTCGATATTTCAGGTAGCAGAGTCTTTTGAGGTTATAATCAGGGGAAGCTATTTTTGTCCCAAGCCTTAATATCCAACGCGTTTTTCGGCATTGAATACGCATTTAATAAATAAAATGTTTAATGGCTAAATGCTACCATTCAGAAAGATGTTATCATAAAAGGAGCTGACTCTGGGTTCAAGCATCATATCTGCAACTTCCTTTTTCCAAATCATGTAATGATCTGTTTTTTTGTGCTCTAATTGCGCTTCTTTTGAAGTATAAATTTCTATTAAGATGAACCTATTGCTTTCTTCAATATTCTGAATAAAATCAAATCTGACAACTCCATATTCTTGAATGCTGCAGCTTACATTTTTTATGGTAGCGGAAATAAAACTATTGAGACATTGTTGTTTCACACAAATTTGAACTATTACAACGTACATCGGTAGTAAAAAGAGTTATGATTTTGAACTAGAAAATGATATTCCCAGAAGTTTAGCCACCTCTAATGAGCGTATATCATAACTCACCCCTCTTGGAATAAAAATGTTCTCGTTTTGATTAATCAAACCTCTAGTATCCTCTATACAAATTTCAATGATGCCGTTTAGTACATATAAAAACCTGTCAATATCCTCTAAGGGGCCACAACTAATATCTGCTTTTTTTTGATGCTAAATATCCTTACTCCACTGAGCAATTCTGCACACACGCTATCGATAAAACCCCATTTATTTTCTATTCTGTTAAAGAACCTCCAATCTGATATGCCAAACAACTCATGGATTTCTTGAAATTTACTAATAGATCTTGACCAACCCCATGGAAACAACAAATCTTCCGTGTCATGAGTAAATACATAATAGATGTCTTTAATATGGTAATCAACTTTTTTAGAAAGAACAGCAAAACGAATTTCCAATTTCTGGTTACATATCAATAATCCTCTCTTAATTGCTTCCAGAGTTTTACCAGTATAGCAAGCATCATCTGCAACTATAATCTTACTCACATTACTAGCCCAATCGTAACTTTTTAAAAAAACTCTTTTTTCCCCCACTTCCTTTATATCTATTTGAGCCTTTTCAATCTTCAAATTTTTAGCCAAAAGTTCAGATACTACATTACTTCCTTCGTATTTCTTGTTATCTGCATGCCGCCATCCTACAATTATATCGGGGACAAAACCATCCTTTCTGATTTTCTCAGCTAAGTTTTTAGAGGCTTTAATAACACTATTGCTTGACTTTAATAATTTGCACTGAGGATTAAGCTGCTCTTTAGTCCGGTGAATAATTCTGTCTTTCGCTAATTCTCGAACTCCTTCCTTAATTGGCTCATTAACCATTTGTTTCTTAATAGTATCTTCATGATCAATAAACATCTCCTCTATAATATCGGCAGCTTTACGAAAAATCTCATCTTGCTCAGCTTCACTTAGAGTACTCAATGGCTTCTTTGTGTCATTAATAGTCTGATACTTACTTATTTGCTTCTGCTTAAGAAAGCTCGAAGGTTTTAATATTATAGAGAGTATTTTCAGTCCTTTTTTCTCTGCTGCACTCAATAAGCGAGGTAATTCATTACTGGAAATGAAATCTGAAGCAAGGAAGTCCTCACTGATCAGTAATATTGCAGCATCCACATTTCTCAACGCATTCTCAATTTCTCTTACCCAATCCTCGCCCGCTTTGATTTTTGAGTCTTCCCACATGTCGATTTGAGAATCTTTTTCCAATCGAGTTAAGAAAACTTTTAGGCAATCTAACCATTCTTTATCCTTGTGAGCATAACTGATGAATATCTGCTTCTTTCTTTTTGTAGTTACCATAGGCCCTCTTAATTATTGATTTAGATGGGGTTTAAAATTTCACCCAACACCTCTTATGTCGGAACTTCGTTCGTATATTTACAGTATTTAATATACAAATCCTTATTCGCATCCACCTCGCCCATGACCTTTTAACGTAGGAATCATAAACCGAGCCCTTTTAAAAAGCTTTCGGTTTTTTCCCCCTCACAGGAATAATTAGGTGTGGCCCCTGACAAACCGACTACAACTAAGACCCAAATCGCACCGAACGTCAGAGTAGCTGCTCTTTTCCTTCGAGCATAGGTGTTAACCCTGCGATCTTCTTCCGCCACAGTACCGTTTTTTGTGTAACAAAAGGGGGTAGCGCCGCAGCGAAGAAGGCGAAGGCAAAGCGGAAGGGGTGATCCGGTGACCACGAGAAGAAGCCCTGAAACGGCTCAGTTTACAGATTTTAATTCAAAGCACCTATAACCTTTTTATCATAGTAGTAGAACCACTCTTTTTTACTGCTCGTGTGTCTACCTCGCAGGGATGCACCCCGGTCTTACAGAACGTTTCGAAGTGCTCAAGCCATTGTGGATAATCCGGTGCGGACTTCACAAACTGCACGAAATTCTTGAGCTGTCGTATCGTTTCAGGTCTCAATTCGTGCTCGATGATGCACGCATCTTTGTCCGCGATCTTCTCCGGCACCTGTAAGATCTCCAGGAACGCTCGTATCGTCTCATGCCGTTCTTTTACAACCTGCGCTACCTCCGATCCTCTGGCGGTTAATCGCACACCCTCGTATCTCCGATACTCCACGAGGCCCATTTCGTGCAGTCGTTTTAACATCTCCACAACGCTCGGAGGCTTTATATCCAGCGCCATCGCGATGTCCTTTGTCCTCGTGTAGCCTTTCTCTTCCGTGATGTTCAGAATCGCCTCGAGATAATCTTCGGCCTTCCTGCTGAGCATGCTCTTGTGCTATTATTAGGGTGCCCTATAAATAACCGTTTCGTGCGTATGTTCCGCTACCTTAATCTATACCGTCGCACAAACGTTACTGATAGTTTCGAATAATTAATAGACTTATTGCGAAATAATAAGCCCCGAACGAATTAGCATTAGCCTCCACAATCCAACTACGGATTCAACAGCACTTCAAGTGATAGTTCCACAATCCACATGAGATCGCCATAACTCTGTCATTAAACTGGCCGTC
>DATKXZ010000087.1:0-8441 GCA_035528755.1 Desulfobacteria bacterium
TGCGCAAGTGATTTCCCCGTCTCAATCTCTCTAACTACCGCGATTTTAAAATCCCGTGTGTATTGTCGCCTTGTTTTCATGTTGCACCCCCTATTATTTTGTTTCTTAACTTACTGTCTACTTTCAGGGGTGCACCCCAAAGAACGAGCTTAAGCCTGGTGAGCCATAGAATGGATGGATACACACCAAAGGATGCCTCGGAATTTTTTCCGAGCGTGGAGCGGTTGGGGCTTTTGCATAGCTAAGATTCAGGCGCTCAAAAAATAATAAAAATCTTTTTAATGTCGATAGACAAATACAAATATAATGTGGAATAGCAAAAAAGGATCTGAAATAGCATGATGTTTGATACAAGTGAAGATGGAATAAAAAAATTAATTTCAGAAGGTGAATCAACCACAGTTGAGTTTAAACAACGTCTACCGCCGGGTAGTATTTTAGCAAGAACATTAGTAGCTTTCGCGAATACTAATGGTGGAATTATTCTCATTGGTATTAGTGACAATGGCGAAATAATCGGATTAACAAAAAAGGAAGCCACTGTTACCATGACAAGAATACAAAGAATTAGTTCCAACCTTTTAAATGCGAATATTAATTCTAGCATTACAAACATAGATGGAAGGATTGTTGTTTATGCAATTATAAATAAAGTTCCTGAAACTCTTTATCCAATTAGAACATCTACTGGAGACCTTTATAATAGAGTGGGACGTTTAACCAAAAAGTCAACAGAAGAAGAAGTTGATCCAACATTGATAACAGGACCACCCGTAAATGGTTTTGTAGCGATGTCTTTTCGAGTAGAGGAAGAACCAGCATTAGTTGATTATTTTGAAGCGATGAAAAGAGCTGTAAGAGAAGCACAAGTCCCAATTAATCTTATGAGAATAGATCTTTTAGAAGGTGACTATGAAATATCTCAAAAAATCATGGATAAAATTTCTGAATCGGATTTTGTATTGGCTGACTTTACATTAAATCCAAGTAACGTTTATTTTGAGGTTGGGAATGCTAGGGGTAGTGGAAAAATTGTTATACAGACGGCACGTTTAGGTACTCTTTTAGAATTTGATACTAGAAATTGGAGAACAATATTTTACAAAAATGCAACAGAATTAGAAAAAGAATTAATACCTGCATTAGTAAATACCTATAAAGAAGTCTTAAAAAGAAAAGGATAATCAAATAAATAACTTTTATATATTTACTTTAAGGTGTAGCCCTGCGCCTAAAAACAAATACAGAACCTTGTAAACCGTAGAACACAATAACTATGAGCATCCTCTTGATGCCTCCCGATTCATCGGGAGGTCAGGGACATTTTGATTTGTGAATCGGTCTCTTTATTTAAAAGCGGTTCGCGCAGGATTGAGCACTTTCAGTCCGATTTTTGCAGCTTCGGCCTCTATCGCACCCCGTTTCCGCTTACCCACTGTGGCGGCGATGCGCACTGCCATCTCCTCGCTCGCGGCCTCCGCCTGAGCAAGATCGTTCGGATTAAAGACGAGCATTTCTCGCACGCCCGAAGGATGCAATCCCCGTTCTTCCTTCTTTCTCCGGTAGCCTACCTGCACCCGTGCACCTTTCGCCGCTATATGCTCTCGCATCTTATTATCATGTCCACGAGGCCGTCTCCAGCTCTTGCTCAGCTTCTTCTTTGTTCGCCATCCGTATCGCTCGAATTTTATCCTTCTTCGCCTCATCATCTTGCCGATCCCTTCTTTTTAAAAAGATGCTTTACTAAAGAATCTTTATTCCGCCTCTCGGTGCTGCCCGCTGCGACACTCATATTCCGCAGTGACGCGAAATAGTCGATTACAGTTTCACGAGGGTCACGTCGAATATGTTCTGCACGTCCTTTATCTCGTCGATACACCCTTCGCTAACCAGACTGTCTATGTTAATCACCATCACCGCTTCTCCGCCGACCTTCTCCCGGCCCACCTGCATCCCTGCGATGTTAATGCCCTTGTCGCCTAAAACCGTACACACCGGGCCGATTACCCGCGGTTTGTCAAGGAAGGAGCAGATAAGCATGTAGCCAGAAGGAACTGCGTCCACACGATACCCGTTTATTTGCACTATGCGCGGATCGTCTTTCCCGAATAGCGTGCCTGCAACGGTCTTCGCCTTCTCTTCGCCTTCCATCTGTGTCGTTGTGGTAACGTTAATCAACGAGCTGAAATTCTCTATCTCCTCCGTCTTGCTCTCCGTGATTTTTATCCCGAACTTCTTCGCGATCACTTCCGCATTTACGTAATTCACACCGTCGGTGAAGAGCGAAAGGAAGCTCTTTAGGATCGAACGGGTTATCACTCGCGTGTTCTTCCCCACGCCTGCTTCGGCCGAGCCCAACTCACCTTCATACGTGACTTTAAATTCCTCGATTCTACCAGATTTGGGCACGAGCTGTGCAGCGAGCAGCCCCAATTTCTCCCCCAATTTCAGATATGGCTTTATGGAGTCCAGTATCTCCTCTTCCACGTAGAGCATGTTCACGGAGTTCTTCACCGGCTTGTTCTGCAACGCATCGATTATCTGGTCTGCGATGACCATAGCAGCAGCCTTCTGCGCTTCTTTTGTTGACGCGCCCAGGTGCGGCGTGGTAATCACTTGATCCAGCTCCACCAATTCGCGGTCTTCCGGTGGCTCCTGCTCGAAGACGTCCAGAGCCGCTCCGGCTACTTTACCGCTCTTTATCGCCTCTCGCAATGCATTCTCGTCTATTACTCCACCGCGTGCACAATTTATCACGCGAACGCCATCCTTCATCATCGCGAACTCCTTATCGCTGATCATGTGCCGGGTGTCCTTCGTCAGCGGTGTATGGAGCGTGATAAAGTCCGCGACCTTGAGCGTTTCGTTCAAACTGGCGAGCGTGATGCCAAGATCCTGTGCCTTCTCTTCGGTAATAAACGGATCGTAGGCAACGACTTTCATCTCCAGCCCTTTCGCTCGCTTCGCAACTTCTCCGCCCACGCGTCCCAGACCAATGACGCCCAGGACCTTACCATTCACTTCCACGCCCATGTACTTCTTCCGGTCCCACTTGCCGGATTTGAGCGATGCATTCGCATCGGGTATTTTCCGCGATAGGCTGAGCATCATCGCGATCGTGTGCTCCGCCGCAGAGATCGTATTCGCCTCTGGCGAGTTCACCACCAGGATCCCCTTCTCCGTCGCGGTCTCCACGGCTATATTATCCACGCCGACACCCGCGCGGCCTATGACTTTCAATCGGCCCGCGCTTCCGGCTTCCACTATCTCCTTCGTCACTTTCGTACCGCTTCGTATGACGATCGCATCGTAGTTTTGAATACGCTTTTTTAATTCCTCTGGGCTTAAGTCTAATTCAACATCAACTTCTGCGAACTCACGTAGCCTTTTTATCCCCTCTTCCGAGAGATTATCGGTTACAATTACTCTTTTCATTTTCCTGCTTTTTCACCTTTGATACCCTCTACCGCTCTTCTACCTTACCGTCTGAGCGAACTCAACCACATATATGGCATCACTAAATATAAGGTAAGAGTAGAAAAAAAACTACGGATCATTGCGACTGGAACAAACGGCTCGTGATACGCGGTATCGCGCGGATATTTTCGGTGAATGGGAAATGGCAAAAGATAAGGTAAGTGGAGTAGAAGTAGTATTATATTACATTACAATTGACGTGAGGTGGATATGACGATGACGGTAATAGAGATAAGGGAAATAAAAGGTCGAGAGATTCTGGATTCGCGCGGCAACCCTACCGTAGAAGTGGAGGTGCGCACCGCGAACGGGTTTGGTAGGGCGAGCGTGCCTTCAGGAGCATCAACCGGAAGTAAAGAGGCGTTGGAGAAACGCGATGGGGACCCTAAGAGGTTCAACGGCAAGGGCACGCTCAAAGCGGTTGACGCCGTGAATACCGCGATCAAGGATGCGCTTATTGGAATGAACGTGCTCGAACAGCGTGCGATAGACGAGCTGATGATAGAGCTGGATGGTACGGAGGGCAAGTCGAATTTTGGGGCTAATGCAATCGTCGGGACGTCGATGGCGGTCTGTAAAGCCGCTGCGGATTCGTTAAAGAAGCCGCTCTTTGAATACATCTGTGAGGACGTTGCAGGTATGGCGTTGGCGTACGAACTGCCCGTACCGATGATGAACGTGATAAACGGCGGGCAGCATGCGGGCAACGACCTGAGCATCCAGGAGTTTCTTGTATTGCCCCTGGGCTTTGACCTGTTCCGCGACGGTTTACGCGCAGGAGTTGAGACTTATCACGCACTTAAGAAAGTGGTGGCGGCAGAATACGGTAATATCGCCACGAACGTCGGGGATGAAGGTGGCTACGCACCGCCCATGCGCGAGACGGCTCAACCGCTCGATGCGATAACCAAAGCGATAGCAGAAGCAGGCTATTCGGAGTCTGAGATACGGCTGGGAATGGACGGCGCAGCGTCTTCTTTCTACGATGCAAAGGCCCAGAAGTACCGGATAGATGGCACGATGAAAGACGGCTCCGAACTCGTTGAGTTCTATAAAGATCTTGTGAAGACGTATCCGATAGCACTGCTCGAAGACCCGTTTGAGGAGGAATCCTTCGAGCTCTTCGCGGAACTCACCGCTCAGATACCGGAGCAAATAATCGTCGGCGATGACCTGTTTGTGACCAATGTCAAGCGATTGGAGGAAGGGATAAAGCGCAAAGCGGCAAATGCGGTTCTGCTGAAGTTGAATCAAATCGGCAGCATCTCGGAAACGCTGGATACGATTAACCTGGCGAATCAAAACGGCTACAAAAAGGTGGTCAGCCACCGATCAGGCGAGACCGAAGATTCGTTCATCGCGGACTTCTCCGTCGCGGTCAATGCCGAGATCATCAAAACCGGCGCGCCCGCACGAAGCGAACGAGCGAGTAAGTACAATCAATTGCTGCGGATCGAAGAGGCCATGGGCGATACGGCACGAAGTAAAGGGCCCTCAATGCTGTGATTTGCGTCTGATCTGAGGTTCTTCTGTCATAGTATAAAGAGGTATGCACACCGAATATCCCTTTGACGGCAAGAAGTACGAAAAGGCATCTCAGTGCCAGCGTGAATGGGGTACTGAACTGGTCGACGAGTTGCGTTTGAACGGTGAAGAAGCCATTCTCGATCTCGGTTGTGGCAGCGGCGTACTAACACGAGCGCTTGCGGAACGAGTACCTCAAGGGCGCGTTGTGGGCGTTGACAGCTCCCGGTCGATGCTCGAAGCAGCGAGCGCACATAAGACGGGGAATATGCAATTCGAGCTTCTTGACATAACTGCGCTAACGTTCGATGCTGAATTTGACGTGGTATTCTCAAATGCAGCTCTTCACTGGGTTTTAGACCACGAGGAACTGCTGAGGACAATTTACAATGCCTTGAAGCACGGAGGGTTCTTGCGCGTGCAATTTGGCGCTGATGGCAACGTTTCCAATTTTAGCGAGGTGGCCAGAGACGTTATGGAACTGCCGGCGTACGCACCGTACTTTAAAGGCTTTCGATGGCCGTGGTACATGCCCACGCCCGAAGAGTACGAAAAGGTGCTGTCGCATACCGAATTCAGGAATTACAGGGTTTGGGAGGAGAACAAGGATCGTTATTTTTCAGAGGAACGCACGCTGATCAGCATGGTAGAAGAGGCCGGTATGGTCCCTTTTCTCGCAGTGCTTCCAGAAGACGTGAAGCAGGTCTTCAGTAAAGAGGTTTTTGAGCGATTGGTAGCGAAGACGAAACAGCCAGATGGGCGCTGTTTCGAAACGTTTCGCAGGATAAATGTGTATGCTGAGAAATGAGGAAGGGAGGGAATTGAAGCCGAGGTGAAATGCTCTTAAAAACGCTCACACTGCGGAATTACCGTAAATATAAGGAAGCATCAGTGGAGTTCCCGGATGGCGTCATAGGCATTATCGGGCTAAACGGCGTTGGGAAGACCACGCTGGTGGAGGCGATCGGCTGGGCTCTGTTCGGGCATCACGCCGCACGCACAACGAAAGAACTGATAAAACGGAACGGCGCATCGCAAAATGAGCCGTGTAGCGTGAATCTGGAGTTCGAGCTGGAGGGCGATCAGTATAACGTGGTACGGGAGATGGCGGGCAAGAATTTAGTGCCAAAGGCCAGCCTCGTTTTGAATGGCAAGCTCGTAACGAACAATGCTGATGACGTTACCGGAGTGCTAAAAGAAAAGATCGGCATGGATTACCAAGCTTTCTTCACTTCGGTCTTCGCGCGGCAGAAAGAGCTGAATGCGCTCTCTGTAATGAATGCTGCGGAACGTAAGAAGCTTGTGCTCCGTATGCTCGGCATAGAACGGATCGAAAAGAGCATACAAGCGATAAGAGAGGATAAGCGCGGTAAAGAGAAACGGATCGAGGGCATAAAGGCGGCAACCGTGGATAAAGCGGGCAGAAAGAAGATCGACGTGCTTACTGAGAAACAGAAGGAGCTGGAGCAAGCGCAAGAGGCGCTGGTACCGATTATCAAAGAGATAGAATCCGCTACGAGCAGGAAAGAGCTGAGCGTGACGGCTGCAAAAGAGGAATTAGACCTCGCTACGAGAACGTATGAGCGGTACGTGACGCTGAGCACGAAGCTGAGCGAGCGGCGACGCGATTTGGAGAATACGAAGAAGCGGCGGGAAGAGAAGGAGCGCGAGCTTGCGGATTTGCGCGTGAAGAGCAAACGGCTTGAGGCGATTGCGGATGACGAGACGCGGTATTTCCAGTTTCGAGAGCAGAAGGAGAAAATGGAAGACCAGCGGGGAAAGCATCAGCGGAAGCTGGATCTAATGAAACGAGAAGCGAAAACTTCTGAGGAACTCCAGAAACGGGCAGAGCGCATAAGCGAGTTGAAACAGAAGCGTGTAGAATTCAAAGGCATTGAGGAACAGGTAGGATCGACAACGCAAGAGACAGAGTCGATAAAGAATCAAAAGGAACGCATATATGATTCGCTCGGCGCTTTGAAATCGCAGGTCTTGCAGGCTAAGAAGGATAGAGAGGAGCATACCAGGAAGAAGAAGCGAATAGCGGATTTGGGCCCTGAAAGCGAATGCCCATTGTGCGAACGCGAATTAGGATCGCATTACGAGAGTTTGCTAACGAAGCTGCAGGACGAGCTCCGAACCAAGAAGGAAGAGCTTCAATCGGTTTTCACGGAGTATAAACGAAAGAAAGAGGAGCTCGCTTCCGCGGAACGAGCGGAAGAAACAATTGCAAAGCAGGCGAAAGAACTGGATACGCGTGTAACAGCACTGCACGCCCTGGATACGCGCGTCACGCACGAAGAGCGCGAGTTAGTGCATTGGCAGACTGAATTGGAACAGATAAGAGCCGATTTGACGCCGCTTAGTGACGTGACGTTCGATGCTGCTGCTTACAAAGAGGTTATTGCTACTTTGGAGACGCTTGAAGCGGTGTATCGCGAGATACTCGGGTTACGAGCCGAGATTAAACGTATGGAAGGCGTTAAGAATAACGTGCAAACGTTACATGAATTGGAACGCGCAACGTCTGATGATCTCGCAGCGCTGCAGCGGCGGATAGCGGATTTAGCGTTTAACAAGCAGGATTACGAGGAGAAGAAGGCGCGATACGACCGTAAAAAGGAGGAGCTGACCGAATCGAAGCTGAAGCTTTTGGAGATGCAGAATGAGTTCGAGAACGTACGCAGAGATAAAGCGCACGTTGTAGAAGAGATAAAGGAGCAAGAGCGGTTACAGAATGAGAAGGAGAAGGAAGAGACGGAAATACTGTATCTGAATGTGCTGGAGAAGCTCATGAACGATTTCAAGGTGTATATGGTCGGCAGGATTCGTCCAATGCTCTCTGATTACGCGTCTGATATGCTCAGACGGCTGACGGACGGTAAATACAACACGATGGAGTTGGATGAGAACTACGATATATTCATTTATGACGACGGTGCGCCGTATGAGCTCAATCGGTTCTCAGGCGGCGAGGAGGACCTGGCGAATCTCTGTTTGAGGTTAGCGATCTCCGCCGTGGTTACCGAGCGCAGTGCGATCCAGACGAACTTTATCATTCTCGATGAGGTCTTTGGCTCGCAGGACGCGTATCGTAAACGGAACATTATCCTGGCTCTAAATGCGCTCTCCAAGAAGTTCCGGCAGATATTATTGATTACGCATATCGAGGACGTGCGCGATTATATGGAATACGTGCTGCGAGTGACGGAAGACGAGGAGGGCGTGAGTTGGGTGAGGTTGGGGGAATAAAGAAGAAGAGCGTTGAATCAACCGTTTTCTATATGAGGCCTAATCCCTCCTACTGTCCTAATCAGGAATAGTTAATCGCAGGTAAAAGAATTCATGCCAGCTCCACGTATGATCCGTCAATCCTTCTAACATCGCAGGCGAAGTCCCTCGCTTGAACTCGTTTATGAAGTTCCAGTAGAACTGGAACA
>DATKXZ010000088.1:0-17952 GCA_035528755.1 Desulfobacteria bacterium
CTTGATCATCACCACCTCATCAATATTTGGCCTACCGCCTTGTTCGCTCTTGTTATCGTACATATCACCCACAATCGGGCGAAACGCTCCCCAATCTACCATCGATTCAATCTCTGCCAGCCGATTACCAAGCCGTTCCACCCGCTTGTACGCCTCTTTTAAGCAGAAATCCATTAATGTTTTCATGATATAGGATTATATATATAATAATATAAAAAATTTGTATATTAACCCTGCGGTTTTTCAAAATCCTCTATAGAAGAATGCGCCTATCAAAATCATCTCCATCGCTTAAGAAGCAAAGATGCTGACACGGTAGATCACCTATTTTTTGTGTTATGGATGGAGCACGCAATAAAACAAAGAAAACTGTACAGATTCGAGGGTAACGTTACTACAATCCCAAATCTTTCATCATCACGCGTAAAAAATTTCAAAATCCCTTTCCCCCCGCTCCCCGAGCAGCGCTCTATTGCTTTTGTTCTCTCGACATTACAGCAAGCGAAGGAAAAGACCGATTCCGTAATTACAGCAACCAGAGCACTCAAAAAATCGCTGATGAAGCATCTGTTCACCTACGGGCCTGTTCCTTTACAAGAGGCGGAGAAGGTGCCCTTAAAAGAGACTGAAATAGGGATGGTGCCGGAGGAGTGGGAGGTGGTGAAGTTGGGGGTTGTTGCTGAACAAAGAAAGGAAAGCATAAATCCTGAGGACGGGGATTGGAAGTATGTTGGGCTCGAGCATATAGACCCTGGCGAATCTCATTTGAAAAGATGGGGATTTAGTGGTGAAGTTCGAAGTTCAAATTTTATCCAGGTGACATCTTGTATGGGAAACTAAGGCCCTATCTGGACAAAGGTGTTTTAGCAGATTTCGAAGGTATCTGTTCGACAGACATAATCGTAATAAAACCCGAGGAGAATCTAAACGATAGTTTATTATCATATCTTGTCCACAAGACCGATTTTAAAGAGTATGCAACCACTACAATGACCGGAGTAAATCATCCAAGAACCTCTTGGCGTGCCTTAAGCCAGTTTTCTATTCCTCTCCCGCCTCTTTCAACTCAGCAAAAAATCGCCTCAATTCTTTCGGCTATTGATGAAAAGCTAGAAAAAGAGGAGAACAAAAAGAAAGCGCTTGAAGCGCTGTTCAAAACCCTTCTCCGGGATTTGATGACCGCAAAGCTCAGGGTCAACCATCTGGAGGTCGAGGCATGAGTGCCCTCGGTGGCGAACGCGGTTCGGTTCAGAATCCTGTCATCAAATACGCTACGGAAATCGGCTGGGAATACCTCAGCCCTGAGGAAGCACTGGGCCTGCGCGGTGGAAACACAGGCTTTGTTTTTAAGGAACTCTTCGTCAATCAAATACTGAATTTAAATCCTGAGTTCATGAATGAAGAGCTGGCCAAGAAACTGATAAAACTGCTTGAACGCGTTCCGCCAAGGATAGAGGGGGATCTTATGGTGTGGGAGCATCTCAAAGGACTGAGAACGGTATTTGTCCCTGCTGAAAAACGTGAACGCAACGTGCGGCTCATTGATACTGAAAACATTGACAAGAACGTCTTTCAGGTTACCGACGAGTTCAGTTTCACCAACGGAACTAAAACTATCAGACCCGATGTCGTGTTCCTCATCAATGGCGTTCCCGTGCTTTTAATAGAAACGAAAGCCGCGCACAAGATTGACGGAATCGCTGAGGCGCTGGACCAGATACGGCGATACCACCAAGGCCCTGAACTGTTAGCAATCGTACAGCTTTACGCGTTGACACACATCATCCGGTACTATTACAGTGCCACTTGGAACACCACTCTAAAAGGGCTCTTCAACTGGAAAGAAGAAGCTGCGGGAGATTTTGAAACACTCGTCAAGACCTTTTTAGATAAACAACGCGTGGTTAAAGCGCTTACCGATTTCATTCTCTTCACCCGACAGGACGACGAGCTCAAGAAGGTGGTACTGCGACCACACCAGATGCGGGCGGTACATAAACTGATAGAGCGCGCACAAGACGCAGCCAAGAAGCGTGGGCTCGTATGGCACACCCAGGGCTCTGGCAAGACCTACACCATGATCGTTACCGCACAGAAGATTATCGAAAATCCGATCTTTGCGAATCCCACAGTCATTATGCTCGTTGACCGGAACGAGCTGGAGACGCAGCTCTACGGGAATCTCGACGCCGTCGGTATCGAGCACGTTGAAGTTGCCAAAAGTAAAAACCACCTCAATGAACTCTTGGCAAGCGACCGAAGAGGGCTCATCGTTACCATGATCCACAAATTCGACGAGATGCCTGCGAACATGAACACACGCACAAACATCTTTGTGCTCGTTGACGAAGCGCATCGAACGACTGGGGGGACTTGGGCAACTATCTCATGGGTGCATTGCCTAATGCTACTTCTATCGGATTCACCGGCACACCAATCGACAAAACCTCGCATGGACAGGGCACGTTCATCACCTTCGGCATCGATGATCAACCGCACGGGTATCTCGATAAATACAGCATCGCGGAATCCATCGAAGACGGCACCACGGTTCCGCTCCATTACACGCTCGCAGCCAACGAGCTGCTCGTTGACAAAGAAACGCTTGATAAGGAATTTTTAGGCCTCAAAGAAGTGGAGGGAGTCAGCGATATCGAAGAGCTCAATAAAGTCCTGGAACGAGCGGTCACACTGAAAAACGAGTTGAAAAGCCCTGACCGGATGGCTAAAATCGCCACGTTTGTCGCTGACCATTACCGGGAAACGATCGAGCCAATGGGCTACAAAGCCTTCCTCGTCGCGGTTGATCGAGAAGCGTGCGCGCTTTACAAAGCGGAACTGGACAAACATCTGCCCGAGGACTATTCGAAGGTGGTCTACAGCCCGGGCCAAAACGACCAGTCACACCTGGCGAAGTATCATCTCTCACAGACGGAAGAGAAACGAATACGAAAAGCATTCCGAAAGCCTGACGAGCTTCCTAAGATATTGATAGTCACCGAAAAATTGCTTACCGGGTTCGACGCGCCCATTCTCTACTGCATGTATCTGGATAAACCCATGCGAGACCATGTCCTTTTACAAGCGATTGCACGCGTCAACCGACCGTACGAAGACGAAGAGGGAAGAAAGAAACCATCCGGATTTGTCCTGGACTTTGTCGGTATCTTTGACAACCTTGAGAAAGCTCTCGCGTTTGACTCAGCCGACATCGAGGGCGTCGTCCACGATATAGCGGTATTAAAAGGGCGATTCGTCGAGTTAATCGAAAAGGCACGACAAGACTATCTCAGTCTTATTGGAGGCAAAACGAGCGATAAAGCTGTCGAAGCGCTACTGCAGCATTTCATGGACGAGGAAACACGGCAAGGATATTATCAATTCTTCCGGGAACTCTCGGATATCTATGAAATTCTCTCACCCGACGCGTTCTTGAGACCGTTCATCGAGGATATGAAAAAGCTGACCAGCATGTACAGGATATTGCGGGAAGCTTACGAACTGGGTATTAAAATTGACAAAGCGTTTTCGAGAAAGACCGCGAAGCTCGTTCAGGAACACACCAAAACAGATGCAATAAAAGCCACGCTGGATGTCTACGAGATCAACGGCGACACTCTCAGAAAAATTGAGGCAAGTAAGGCCTCCGATACCGAAAAAGTCTTTAACCTGTTAAAGAGCCTTGCAAAGGCCATTCGCGAGAATGTCGATCGAATGCCGTACCTCATTCCCATCGGTGAACGGGCAGAAGAAGTCTCTCAGCTCTTCAAAGAACGGCAGAGAAACTCGAAGGAAACCCTTGAAGACTTGAGACGAGTCATCGAGGATATGAATGCCGCACGGAGGGAACAGGCTGAACGAGATATGTCCGCTGAAGTCTTCACCATCTTCTGGATGCTTAAAAAAGAGGGTATCGATAATCCTGAGGATAAAGCAAATCAGATGAGAGCCGTTTTAGAGCACTATCCGCACTGGCGTAAAAGCGCAAGCCACGAACGCGAAGTGAAAAACGCACTCTATGCTGTTCTTTACCAGTCGGGAATGAAGGATACTAAAACGGTTACAAAGTTAGGTCAAACTATTATGAGAGCATTAAAAGGTGGCGCTGCATGATCTCCAGCGAAAAATTCAAACAGGACGTGAGGACTTGGGCGAAAGAAATCGGCGTCGAGCCGAAAGAGATCCACATCCGCAAAATGACGCGAAAATGGGCGAGTTGTTCCAGCAGAGGAAGATTAACCTTTGATCCGTCTCTTTTTAAAGAACCTGAAAGGGTACGCTCTGAGGCGATCGTCCATGAATTGCTACATCTAAAATATCCTAATCATGGGAAAATGTTCAATGCGTTGTTAAAGACGTATCTAAAAAGTAATTCCAAAGCAAGTGTGAAATGAGAAATCACCTCATGGCTCTGCATCACGAATGCGGCAGTCCCTTTCGTTACGTTATCTCCACGATAAGCTCCTTCCTTGCTATCCCCCGTTCAGTAATTTCATACAGACCTTTATCCGTTATCTTCAGCGCAGGGATCACGGGTAAGGCAAGGAAACTGAGTGCCATAAATGGCGACGTTAATTCCCCACCTAACTTACGGTACGCCTCTTCGAGCTTCTCCATATCCTTTACCACTTGAGCAGGCTCGTCGAGCGACATGAGCCCGGCATACTCGAGCACGAGTCTTATGATTCCCTCTTTGGAGACAACAACCTCACCGCCACCCATCTCCCTGAGTGCATTGACCGCCGCTGCCATCTTTCCATCGTTGGTTCCGACAACGATAATATTGTGGCTGTCATGCGCAACGGTAGAGCCGATAGCGCCTTCCTTCAGGCCAAACCCGTTGACAAAACCAACACTGTAGCCGCCCATGCCGGTATGTCGGTCGGTCACGGCGATCTTTAATATATCGTTCGTGATGTCAACTTCAAGTGATTCTTCAGTTATGTCCATTTCACTGATAACAGAGTCCGTGATCAAGCGGCCCTCCAGG
Organism: Desulfobacteria bacterium; assembly: GCA_035528755.1. Lineage (GTDB taxonomy): Archaea > Halobacteriota > Syntropharchaeia > Alkanophagales > Methanospirareceae > JACGMN01. Next base: position 4,991 of record DATKXZ010000088.1, read on the forward strand.
ACCTTTATGACGTTCACGTTCGCTCGTTTTCCCTCGCACGGTAGTACAAATCGTTCTGCTGAGAATTGAGGGCAATGCACGCTGTTAAGCCCGAACGAGTAATCGTATTTTACTTCTGGGACGGTGGCTATGCCCTCACGCGCGACAATCTTGCCGCCTGCAATTACCAGTCTTGGAACGAAGCGTGTGAGATCGTCAAACACGACAAGATCTGCTCGTTTGCCCACCTCGATAACCCCTCGGTCGTCCAGCCTAAAATGCCTGCACGGATTGATCGTAGCCATCTGGAGCGCCGTGATCGGATCGAGTCCCAGGCTTACCGCCATTCTCACCGTATAATCGAGATGCCCGTGCGTTACCAGATCGCTGATATGTCGATCATCGGTACAGAACGCTAAATTATCGGTAGGGATATTTTTATCTAAAATATAGCCAACCAGATTCTCCAGGTCTTTTGCCTGACTGCCAAACCGGATATACACCGTCATACCCAGCTTCAGTTTCTCTGCAAGCTCCCAACCCTCGGTCACTTCATGGTCTGAATTGATCCCGGCTCCATAATATTTCTTTAATGCTTCACCGCTCAGCAACGGGCAATGGCCCTCTATTATCTTACCCAATCGTTTAGCTGCTGCGATTTTACCCATCACCACCGGGTCGTCGTTGATAACGCCCGGGAAGTTCATCAGCTCGCCAAGTGCTATCACACCAACCTCACGAAGCAGCTCTTCGACCTCCTTTACACCTAAAGTCGCACCTGAGGTTTCAAATGGTGAGGCAGGCACGCAGCTCGGGACGGTCGTATAGACGCTGATCGGCTGCAATCGTGCTTCCCGCAACGTTTCTCTCACGCCTCTTATGCCAAGAACATTGGCAATCTCGTGGGGGTCGTTCACGACCGTTGTCGTGCCATGAGCCATGATCAGCCTTGCAAACGCACTCAACGGTAGCTTGCTGCTCTCGTAATGCACGTGCGGCTCCACGAGCCCTGGAGCAACGAACTTGCCCGCGACGTCAACAGTCTGAGTGCCCGTCAGACCTGCTTGGATTTTTACTATTCTGTCAGCAGTTATGCCAATATCAGAATCGAAGATGATTCCGTATTCCACATCCACGATTCTGCAGTTCTTCAGCACCAAATTTGTTTTTTCGTTGCCTGATGCAAGGTCAATTGAATTTTTTTGAGTCATTTTGCTTGTTATCGGCAAGCGTTGTTTGTTTAGCTTCAATTTTCTTAATCGATTCAAGAACAATCTCATTTACTCCTTCCCCTTCCCATTCTAATACCTCTCTTAAGGGCTTAACTGCCCTAGGATCCCCTATCACTCCGAGAGCATGTGCAACAACCCCACGAACTTCCGGAATTACATCCGTTAAAGCATCGATAAGGGGTTCAACAGCTTTAATATCGCCTATTTCTCCAAGAGCTCCTACAGCGTACTCACGAACATATTTGTCTTCATCCTGTAGCGCCTCTACGAGAGGTTCAACAGCTTGAGCATCACCTAGTTTCCCAAGAGCCTCTGCAGCCATCATACGAATCTCTTCATTCTCATCACTTAGTGCTTCTATCAGTGGGTCAATCGCTCTAACATCAGTTATCTTACCAAGAGCTCGTGTAGCGAGCAAGCGCACCGTTTGATCTTCATCCTTTGATTTTAGCGCTGTTATGAGAGGTTCAACTGCTTTAACATCGCCTATTCTTCCAAGAGCTATCGCTGCTTTCCTTCGTTCAGTTGCTGTCCCGTTTTTAAATTTCGACATAGTCATCTCCAAATAGCGTTGCTGGTCATCATCTGGCATGGTCTTTATTGCATTCGTAGCATGCCCTATTTTTACAGAATCGCCACTCAGTAAGTCATCCAATATTGATTGATCCGATACTAAAACTTTATCAGGCTGTTTTCCAGAGAGGTAGATATACGGTTCAAGGTCTATTTCACAAAGGAATGGTTCAATTTTTAGTAAGCTTTTTAGATCCTCGTCTTGATAATATTTCTGTAACATTTCAGAATCTTCTAATGGCGGATCCAATGCCTCATCATAGTTTCCTGTAACAAGTCGTTCTAAAGTACAAATGACTTTCTCTTCTTTGTACTTGACCAAATCATTAAAGAATTCAGGAAACATATATCCGAGTGCGGAAACTTTAATAGATATTTCAGGCTCAATTCTCCCTCCTGTTTTTTCCGCAATTCCCTGTTGTATCCGACTTATATTTAAGAACATTTTCACTTTGCGAGGATTGCAATAAGTGACTTTTGCCACAAGCTCTGCGAGTTCTCTTTCTTTTTCATTCATACTCAAGCTCTCGATAAATTTCCTCATCTCCATTTCTCTAATGGGCGGTAGCGTGAACGGTACCTGAATGATCTTCTCAATGTATTCCCGTCCGCTGTTTTTAAGTCTTCCATTTGTTTTGTATCTCCCCTCGAAACCTTGTTCAATCACATCTCTCGCCACGCCGATGACAAATACACACCGTGGGACATCTAAGAAGAGTTTGATTACCTCAAGGATCTCTATCGTCTTCTCCGGCAAGCATCTGTCTAAATCATCAATAAATACCACCAACCGTTTATTTTGCAAACACTCGGCTATCGCCGTTTCAAAATCATCTCTCAGTGTGCTTTTGATCTCAATACTGCTTTTGAAAACTTCTTGTGCCTCTTCAAGAGTTATTCCTGTAGTTCTCCTCAATCCGGCATCAACGAGTAATTTGACAACGTTCGCAAGTACGTTTCCAACTTTTTCTTTGTTCCCTTCTTCCTTTTGTAACTTTGTAAGCACTCGATGTAGCAACGCTAATCCGATAGATTCTTCTCCTCCGTGTGCCCACGCATTAAACCAAATCGTCTTAACATCATTATCATCTTCAAATCGTTTTTCAAGCATACGCATCAAGCTCGTTTTTCCGCTTCCCCAGCTTCCATGTATACCAATCGTCAAGGAACTCGTGGCGTCAAAATTATAGATCGCATCTAAAAGAATATCAACATATGCGCCAAAACCTAATCCATCTTCTGTTGTTGGCGAATCACCGAGTATTTTTAGTTGAGGCATTTGTTTCACCATCCCCTTAACAAAATGATAGATTGGATATGCCTTATTATTTGCGAATACTGGAACAACTCGTTATCTCGCCATCCCATTCTCAAAACAACCCGGTTATACCCTTAATAACGAAGAGCGCGCCTAACACGATGACAAAGAGTGCTAAGAGCAGTAATATCGCTTCGTAGCGCTTGCCCACGAAGAACTTTGAGCTCTTTGAGAAGGAGTAAGAGACAAAGGAATACCAGGTCAGATCAGAGAGGAAATGCCCGACACTCACTAACGCTATTCCGGTTAGTGCGAGCCATTCGAATCCCTGTAACAAAAGCGGGTAGCCTATGGTCACCCACCAGGGGATAAAGGCGGGATTAAACGCAGTGAAGAGCACGCCGCCTGCAATGGAACTGTTATACGCATACTTCACGCCGCGCAATCGTATCCCCTTATCGATACCGCCCTGTTCCAGCTCGGATCTCGCCCGCCCCGACTCTTTAATCACCAATACCGACATCAAAATGAGCGCAATCCCGCCTAGTACGTATATCCACGATTTGTACTCGAGGAAATAGCTCGTCAACCCGAGCCCTAAAACCAGTGCGACGATGAGCAGAAGTTCCACGATGATGTGCCCCAGCACGGTAAGCGGGCCTGAAGACGCACCTTTCTTCAACGTATCGGACACGACGTAAGCCAGCATGGGTCCGGGTATCAACGCTCCGCTCAGACCAGTAAAAAAGCCTATTCCTATCAGCGAAGCTCCAATAATAAACGGTGAAGAGATAAGATCCATTGACGCCCAAGCTCCTCGAACCTGCGAAAACTATTACTTATTTATTGTGCTCTGTATATTAAGTATCGTGGAGAAAAGGAGGCGGGGCTCGTAGCTCAGTGGAAGAGTGCCTCCTTCGCGAGGAGGAAGCCACGGGTTCAAATCCCGTCGAGTCCATCGGTACGAGTAGAAAAAGAAGGTGATATGAATGCAAATGATGCCACAAATGGGTTATGATAGGGCAATAACAGTCTTCAGTCCAGATGGACGGCTATTTCAGGTGGAATACGCACGAGAGGCGGTGAAACGAGGCACGACCGCCATAGGAATAAAAGCACGCGATGGCGTTGCGCTCTTAGTGGACAAGAGGTTGACTTCCCGATTATTGGAAGGGGGCTCGGTGGAAAAGATTTTTCAATTGGACGACCATATTGGCGCTGCAACTTCTGGATTGGTCGCAGACGCGCGAATGCTGGTTGATCGAGGCCGGCTCGAAGCACAGATAAACAAAATAGTTTATGACGAACCGATCGATGTGGAGACCTTAGCGAAGAAGATATGTGATTTTAAGCAAGCGTATACGCAAATTGGTGGGCTTCGACCGTTTGGTACCGCGTTACTAATCGGCGGCGTGTATAATGGCAATAGTTTTCTCTTTGAGACCGATCCAAGCGGTGCATTACTTGAATATAAAGCTACTGCAATCGGTTCCGGACGAAGCGTGGTCATCGAGTTCCTCGAGCAGGACTATAAAGAAGATCTCTCCATCGAGGATGCCATCGTGCTTGGTCTGGAAGCCTTGTACAAGGTAACAGAAGGGAAGCTTGACATCACAACCGTGGATGCGGGTCTTGCGGAATCGGCGAAGCAGGAGTTCCGGATATTAAAAGCCGATGAGCTGGAGCCATACATAGCGAACGTGAAGGAGAAGGCTGAGAGCAAGAGTGAAAGCAAAAGCGAGAGTGAGAGTGAAAGTGAAAGTGAGAGTAAGAGCGAAGGCAAGAGCAAGAGTGAAGGATAGCTAGATGCAATGGTCAGTTTGGACAAGGCAGTAGTAGCACGGTATAAGCACGGTAAGAAGATTTTTGAAGTTCTTGTTGATCCTGAAGGGGCAGATTTAATCAGAGGCGGCGCTAACGTGGAAATAGAAGAATTCTTAGCAGCAGATGAGATATTTGCCGATGCGTCCAAGGGCAAAAAGGCGACGGAAGAGGATTTGATGGGCGCTTTCTCTACCACGGACGTTGTGGAAATAGCGGGGGAGATCATAAAGGAAGGCGAGTTACAGCTCACCACAGAGCAGAGGCGCAAGAAAGTCGAGGAGAAGAGGAAGGCAGTAATCGAGCGGATCGCACAGATCTGTATAAACCCGCAGACAAAGACGCCCCATCCGCCTACACGAATCGAGATCGCACTGACCGAGGCGAAGGTGCACATTGACCCGTTCAAGAGCGTCGACGAATTGGTGATCGAGGCAATAAAGGCGCTGCGGCCAATAATACCGATAAAGATCGAGGAGACCGAGATAGCGATAAGAATACCGGCAACATATACCGGGCAGGTCTACGAGCTCAAGCGGAATTTCAACGTGACGCGGGAAGAGTGGCAGAAAGACGGCTCGTTTATAGCGATGGTGAAAGTGCCGGCGGGGATGAGAGACGATCTCTTCTCCCTTTTGAACCGGATAACCAAGGGCGAGGCAGAAACGAAGATAGTGAAGTGATTTATGATGTACAAAGTAGTAGTTCCAGGGGATTTTATCTCCGATGAAGTGGATCGCGCAGGCGAGGGTACGTACGTTGACAACGGCAAGATATACGCGCTGAATTACGGCATAGTGAGCGACAAGGGCGCGATAAAAGTGGTCGCGCTTTCCGGGAAGTACGTGCCCACGATGGGCGATGTCGTGATCGGTAGAATAGTTGAACTCTCGTATCCGTTTTGGATAGTTGATATTGCATCTCCGTATGAGGCGCGCTTACACCTCTCCGATTTCTCACGAGGTGCGGAAAGGCGGATAGATTTTAGCAGCATGAGTAACTACCTGGATTTGGGCGATTGGATCATCGCGAAGGTGCAGAAGGTGGACGCACTGATGCGAGTGGATTTGGGCTTGGAAGACGAGATTAAGATCGATGATCGGGGTCGATTGATAGAGATTTCGCATACGAAGGTGCCTCGTGTCATCGGACGGAGTGGTTCGATGATAAAGATGCTGAAGGAGAAATGCAAATGTTTTATTTTTATTGCGAAGAATGGCCGCATATGGATAAAAGGCCAGGACGAGAATATGAATCTCGCCACGCAGGTGGTGCTGATGATTGCGAACGAGGCGCATACTTCAGGATTGACGGATAGAGTGGCGCATTTTTTGGATTCTTATGAGGAGAAAGAAAAATAAAGAAGGGGATAAAGAATAAGGATGAAAGAAGAAGGAATAGAACTTATAAAAGATGGAAAGAGATTGGATGGACGCGGTTTTGAAGAACTCAGACCGATAAAGATAGAGGTTGGTGTGTTAAAAAGAGCAGATGGATCATGTTACTTTGAGATGGGGAATAATAAAGCGCTTGCTGCTGTTTATGGGCCGAGGGAGATGCATCCGCGGCACTTACAAGATGCGAAGACGGCTGTGGTGAACTACCGGTATAATATGGCACCGTTCTCCGTGGATGAGAGAAAGCGGCCAGGCCCCGACAGAAGGAGCGTGGAGATCTCAAAGGTGAGTAGAGCCGCCTTAGACCCTGTCATTCTCAAGGAATATTATCCGAAGACCGCGATCGATGTCTACGTGGAGTTACTCCAGTCGGATGCGGGAACGAGAACGGCAGGCATCAATGCTGCTTCTGTCGCGCTCGCAGACGCGGGAATACCGATGAAAGACCTGGTTTCGTCAATCGCAGCCGGTAAGATCGGGGGTGAAATGGTATTGGATATGAACGCCCCGGAGGACAACTATGGTGAAGCGGATATGCCGGTGGCAATGATCGCGAGAACGGATACCATCACCATGCTGCAGATGGACGGCCGTTTTACGAAAGAGGATTTTAAACGGGGTCTGGTGCTCGCGAAGAAGGCCTGCCACGAGATATACGAGTTGCAAAGGGCAGCGCTCTTGGATAAATACAGTGAACGTGCAGGAGAAGGAGGTGAGGAATAGCTATGGGCCTTGACATTGTAGAAGATATCCGTAAGGATTATGTGTACGATCTAGTAGGGAGCGGTAAGCGTATAGACGGCCGTGGATTCCTTGATTACCGTGAGATAAGTGTGGAGCGGGATCTGATAAGTAAGGCGGAAGGTTCTGCTCTTGTGAAGCTCGGCGACACTTCGGTCCTAGTGGGCGTCAAGCTCGAGCCGGGTACGCCTTTTTCTGATGCCCCCAATAAGGGGATCATAATGACCAATGCGGAGCTCCGACCGGGAGCATCGCCGGATTTCGAGACAGGCCCGCCGAATGAGAACAGTGTTGAGCTGGCGAGAGTGGTGGATCGAGGTATCAGAGGCTCAGGAACCATTGATTTAGAGAAGCTGTGCATAGAAGAAGGCGAGAAGGTCTGGATGACGTTCATTGATATCCACGCATTGGACAACGACGGGAATCTGGTGGACGCAGCGGCATTAGGTGCTATCGTTGCTCTTTTGCATGCCCGCATACCAAACGAGCACTACGGGATAACCGGGGCGGACGATACACTTGCGATCAGAGATACACCAGTGGCGGTAACAGTAGTAAAAATCCGGGATGCTATCCTGGTAGATCCGAACTTGTCTGAGGAAACTGCAGCTACCAGCAAGTTAACGGTGATTTCAAATGCAGATGGCACGTTATCAGGCGTGCAGAAGAGCGGACGCGAGGGTCTAAAGGAAGACGAGATAACCGAGATGGTTGATATATGCATAGAGAAGGCAGGTGAAATAAGGTCAAAGCATTTAGGATAAACCGGAGAGCATCACCCACCACAGATATGGTGGGGGTGGATACTCTAAAACTCCTCTCGTCATGGGGTCCCAATCCTGATAAGCGCGCTTATTTTCTCTTTCCCTTCTTGCGTGCTTTAGTTACGTCACAGAGGGAACGGTAGGTGGTGCAAAAGTTTATTTTGTCTGAAGTTATAGTATATGGTGGTGAGAGCGGTTACGATGTTGGAGACAGATAATCTACTGGTAAGGGAATATTTCAAGAAGATGATCGGGGATGAGGGCGTGCGAATAATGGAGAACATTCCCGGTGGAGAGATAACCGATGAGGAGATTGCGAAGCGAAGCGATACCAAACTCACTGCGGTAAGAAAGGTTCTGTACGTGTTATATGAGGGCAGGATCGCAGAATACCGGACCGAACGAGATGACAATACCGGCTGGATCACCTATTGGTGGAGCTTCAATCACGACAATATCAGGCGAATGATGGAAGACGAGGCGGATGTCACGCTCAAGGGGTTGCGAGAGCAGCTTGAATACGAACAGAACGGGGAGTTTTACCGATGCCATTGTCAATCTGTTTTATTTGAAGTGGCTGCGGAGCGAGAATTCTGGTGCGAGGAATGCGAATCAACCTTTGAATATTTCGATAACGGTAGTTTAGTAACCGAGATAGAGAAGCAGATAAAAGAGCTAGAGAAGTGGAAGCAGAACTTAAAGAGGAAATAAAACGCGATTGTATCGGGTTACTGCGAGCGGCTAGCTGTGACGAGGGCGTTATCAAACATTGCACTGCGGTTGCCGAACTTGCATTGGAGATCGCTCAGCATCAGCATAACGATATGGTAGATGAAGCGCTGGTTTTAAGGGGCGCGTTGCTCCACGATCTTGGCAGAGCGCGATCGCACGGTATCGACCACGGGTTTGTGGGTGGCGAGCTGGCACGTGAGCTGGGGCTGGACGAGCGCCTGGTGCGGATAATACAGAGGCATGTCGGCGCGGGAATAACAGCTGAAGAAGCGAAGGAATTGGGATTGCCTCCTGTAAATTTCATGCCGGAGACGATGGAAGAGAAGATCGTAGCGCATGCTGACAATCTCATCGAAGATCAAAAGAGGACGAGTATAGAGGCGGAACTATCAAACGTAAAAGCGAAATTAGGCGAATCACACCCGTCGACAAAACGACTGATCGCGCTCCATAAGGAAGTAATAGGGCGGAACGTAACGTAAAGCAGAGTCGAATAGAGCAGAGCAAAGCAGTTAAAAGCTCAACCGTTATTTAGTTGGGTTGGGTGGTATGCAAGACCTTCTTCGTTATCGCTTCAATGCAAGTTCCCGCAGCTTATCTTTCACATCCAACTTCGTAATCATGACATTCGAGGGATGTATGGGTCGTGGCACTTCGGACAAATCTGACCGTGCGACAACGATGCCTTCCATCGTTATCTTCTCCTTCTGCGGGTTGACGGTCCTTACTTTACCTTCCTTTCCTTTATCATCGCCCCGTATCACCCGTACCGTATCTCCTTTTCTCACGGGGAAGTTCCTTCTCCCGTATTTACCCTGAAGCTCCTCGGAAAGCGGTGCGGTCATGAATTTGTGTCGTACATGCAGTGGTGCGTTATACCTCGCCTTTCGCTGCTTCCTCGGCTGCTTAGACTTATCGGTTGCTTTCATCATTTTTATCGCGCCCTTTATCCCTCTTCTTGTGACGGTTTCTTACGCGGTCACTATACCCTCTTTCGCTTTTATTCTTATAAATTTTTAAACGTTATACTTGCTTGGGGATCCGAGATCGATCCTCCGATTATTAACCTTCTCAAGTATAAAATAAAAGGCTTGGAGCGTTGATGGATGGGTATGCGTGATTACGATGTTGTCGTGGTAGGTGGCGGTCCCGCAGGCTGCATGGCTGCGAAATATGCGGCAAAGGCAGGTGCGTCTACGCTGATCGTTGAGGATGATGCGGAGATCGGCGAGCCAGTCCAATGTGCGGGACTTATAAGCACACGAGCGATAGAGGAGAGCGAGCTAGGGAATCGCAACTCATTTATCCAGTGCGAAATACGAGGTGCGGTTGTTTATTCGCCTTCCTATGACTTAACGCTTGAATCGCCGACGCAGAGAGCTTTTGCCATACGGCGGGATGTCTTCGACCGGGAATTAGCGAAAGCGGCGCAGAAGGCAGGTGCAGACCTCATTCTCAAGAGTAGAGTCAAACGGGTGCGGCAGCGAGAGGGTGAGAGGAAGCAGGAGATAACTGCCGCTACGCCGAATGGCACGGAGGAAATAAGAGCAAAAGTGGTCATCGGGGCGGATGGTGTGAAGAGTACCGTAGCGCGATTAGCAGGGCTCACGGTCGCACAGAGCAACCTGGCCTGCGTGCAACTAGAGGGCGACTACGTAACGGAAGAAGGGTTCGCGGAGATCTTCGTGGGTAAAACCGTTGCACCAGGCTTCTTTGCCTGGGCTATTCCGCTTGGCACAGGTGCGGAGAATCGTGCTCGAATCGGGCTCTGCATAGACAAACGGGTCTCACCGCATTCCAGCCCGTTGCTATTTCTAAAACGGAATTTAGAGCAGCATCCGGTGATAGCGCGGAAGTACAAGGGCACGGTCTTTAGTCGTACCGCAGGCAGGATTCCCATACCGGTAAATGCGAGTGGCCTGAGCGGGCAAAGACCGAGGACGGTGAAAGTGGATACGGATGCAGATACCGGGATACTGCTGGTCGGCGACGCGGCAGCGCAAATTAAGCCGATCACCGGCGGCGGTGTGTATTACGGTATGAAATGCGGGAAGATAGCAGGTGAGACAGCGGCACGAGCGTGCTTGACGGGCGATATAACGATGCTGAACGATTATGAACGGAGATGGCGAAAGGAACTCGGGCGGGAAATAGCGGTAGGGTTGAAGGTGCATCGGTTACGGTGTGTAATGAGCGACAAGGACTTCGATACGATTGTTCATACGCTGGTAAGAAGCGAGATGTCACGTCGGATAAAGAGCGAGGGTGATATGGATTATCCCGCGATGCTCGTTCACGAGCTTATGGCGAATCCCCGCCTCATTCGGGTGATGGGACGGAACATCTTAAAATATTTATATACGATGTAGACATAAGATAAGTAGGCAAAGGCACGTAGAGGGCTTTTGGAAGGAGAAAATGGCGAGGATATACGCGAGGAAGAGAGGCAGATCAGGTTCAAAGCGACCATTTAGCTTGAGGCTCAAGCAGGCTTCACCTGAGTGGGTAGAGATGACCACAGAAGAAGTGAAGAACAAAGTGGTAGATTTGCATAATCAAGGGCTGTCAACGAGTCAAATAGGAGTTCTCTTACGGGACAGTTACAGCGTGCCAAGCGTTGCGCTGGTCACCGGGAGGAAGATAATGCGGATTTTAAAGGAGCGTGAGAGCGCGGATAAGCTACCTGAAGACCTCCAGAATTTGATGCGAAAGGCATTGAGACTGCGCAAGCATCTTGGCGTGAATAAGACGGATATTCACAATAAGAGGGGGTTACAATTAACGGAATCCAAGATACGACGGCTTGCGAAGTATTACAAACGGGAGCAGGTCTTACCAGGGGATTGGAAGTACAAGCCGGAAACCGCCGAGGTGATTTTGCGAGGGTAGGTAGCACAAGGAAAGGAGCAAAGATACACTAAAATGAGAGGTTTTCGAGAGTTATTGGTTGGTTTTGCGTTGGTGGCTATCAGTTTTGTAGGCATTTGGTATCTTGTCGATGAGGTCTTAGCGGTCCTCTTGGGAGTCATGCCCCTCGTATTGTTGTTCTTCGGTGCGTTGTTCGTGATGATGGGCGTAAGTAGTATGAGAATGAAGAGTGCAGAGCCAGAGGGCTGGAGCGCGGAAAGCGGAGATGAGGGGCGAGAGTGAGTAACAGTGGGCGCGATTAAACCGACATATATAAAAAGTTTGGGGAAGAAACTGCTGGCGGAAGTGCCGGAGTTCACCGATGATTTTGAGGTTAATAAGAAGCTCGTGACAGAGTACACGAATGTAAAAAGTAAGGGAGTAAGGAATAGGATAGCGGGATACATAACCCATAAGAAGGTAAAAGAAAGTAAGGAGGAGTGAGCTGAGCGGGATGTTGAAAATAGAAGGTGTTTATACAGCACTGATAACTCCTTTTACGAACGACAATGAGGTAGATGAGGCAGGTCTGAGACGACTTGTGGATTTTGCGATTGAGGGCGGTGTCTCGGGTATCGTCCCCTGTGGCACGACCGGCGAATCGGCGACGCTTTCGCATGACGAGCATAAGAGAGTGATCGATGTGGTGATAGACGCATCAACGGTGCCGGTGATCGCAGGCACGGGCTCGAACAACACGGAGGAAGCGGTCGAGTTCACGAAGCACGCAGAGGATGCCGGTGCTGCCGGGTGCCTCTTGATAACGCCGTATTACAATAAACCGAATGTAAAAGGCTTGAAGGAACATTTCGCGAAGATTGGCGGTGCTGTTGATATTCCCCTGATTCTGTACAACATACCGTCGCGGACGGGCCAGAACATAAGTGCCGAGACGCAGGTAGAGCTTGCGGCTGAGGTGCCTAACCTGAAAGCCGTGAAGGAGGCTTCAGGCGATTTGAAGCAGGTAGGCACGATTATCCAGAAAGCGTCGGATCAGGGTTTGGACTTCGCGGTAATGGCCGGCGATGATTTCCTCACGCTGCCGATCATGAGCCTGGGCGGTAAGGGTGTGATCTCGGTCGCGTCAAACATCGTGCCGAAGCCGATGTGCGCGATGGTGGCTGCGATGTCGAAGAACGAGGTAGAAAAGGCGCAGGCGATTAATATCAAGCTGTATCCGTTGTTCGACTCGATGTTCTTGGAGACCAATCCGATACCGGTGAAGAAAGCCGCGGAGTTGATGGGGCTGCCAGCAGGTAATGTCAGATTGCCGCTCGGCGCGCTCAGCGACGCGAACGTCGAGAAGTTGCGCACCGTACTGAAGGGGTTGGGGATGGTGTAAGTGGAACTTCTAAAGAGGTAACGGTTCTCAAAAAAAAATATTCATATAGACTAAGATTTCTCGTTTTATTAATGGGAGAGGCCGTCTACCAATCCATTATCAGCAGTGACACTTAAAGTTAACTATTGGATGGAAACCTAAAAAGTTCTTGACCTTCGATACCAAATTGGTAACCGATCCTAAGATCTTACCGATAACTGCCGCATCTCTACTCAA